>JAPUIL010000435.1 GCA_027297085.1 Verrucomicrobiota bacterium
TCAATGCCAATCCACTTGTTGAACAATATATGAGCAACTACCTCGCCGCTGCTTGAAATTTATGAAACGTTTGGGTTAAGACTCTAATTCTTAGATTTCAGGTGAAGAAACAGGGATTGCAAGCAGTCCAGAATTAGAGAACCATTTAAGTATGAAAACACGTTTTGCCCTGACACTTTTCTGTCTGCTGGTTGCTCTGATCTTAAATCAGTCTTGTACAAAAACTTCCCCTGCTACCGGAAACTGGTATCGCGGAAATACCCATACACATTCTCTTTGGAGTGACGGAAATGATTTTCCGGAAATCATCACGGAATGGTATTTGGATAACAACTACGACTTTATGGCTCTAAGTGATCATAACATTCTCGCCGTGGGAGAAAAATGGATGAGCTTGGATAAGGTCTTCGAACGGCAGGATGTAGAAGGACCAACGGCGATGGAAAAATACCGCGCCCGCTATGCCGGTACTGATTGGATCGAAACTCGTGACAATAACGGAGTGGAGGAAGTACGTCTTAAACAACTGTCCGAATACCGATCCCGATTCGAAAAGCCAGGAGAGTTTCTTATAATCCAAGCCGAAGAAATCTCAGCAAAATTTGAGGAGAAACCCATTCACATAAATGCGGTCAACCTCCAGGAGGTCATTCCTCCCGTCAAAGGAACTTCTGTGCGGGATGTCATGAGTCGCAACTTGCAGGCCATTTCCGAGCAGGAAAAGTTGACTGGTGAACCTATCCTGGCTCATGTGAATCATCCGAATTTCCGCTGGGCCCTTACAGCCGAAGATTTGGCTCACGTAATCGAAGAAGAGTTTTTTGAAGTCTACAACGGACATCCCAGGATTAATCATCTGGGTGATGATACGCGTCCTGGAGATGAAAAAATCTGGGACATCGCTAACACGATTCGCCTGGCGGAATTGAATGGCCCTCCGCTACTGGGCGTTGCCACTGACGACTCTCAAACCTATCACGGTGGAGATACCTCTCCCGGTCGAGGGTGGATAATGGTTCGGGCGAAAAAACTGGAGGCTGGCTCCCTGATTGAAGCCATGAGAAAAGGTGACTTTTATGCCAGCACCGGAATCTATCTGGACGAACTAACATGGGACAACGCCAGTCGTACCTTAAGTCTGGAAATTCGTCCGGACAGTGACAGCACTTTCACTTCCGAGCTCATAGGTACTCGCACCAATTACAATGCTGCCGACAAAAACTCTATCGGCGAAGTTTTAGCCAGTCAGGAAGGCACGTCTGTCACTTTCAATGTTCCTGAAGACATGCTCTACGCCCGAGTCACCATCACTTCCAGCCGCAGTGCCACCAATCCTTCCTACGAAGGACAAATGATGCAGGCATGGACTCAACCGGTTGGTTGGAAGTAGGTCAGTTTTCATCCAGAATCCAATAACCGTACGGTTAATGCGGTTTGGGCCGGCGGCCCTGGTTATGTATCTATTGGACCTTTGATCCGAGAAGACTAACCCATCTTCTTTGACTTATAGATACTCCGATATTTGAAGCGCGGAGTTTCAGTTGCTGAAATAACCGCTGGAGCGGCATCTCGGCGCGATGTTGAGCATAAATAGAGAATTGACCATGTGTTGCATATGTGATACATTTAATCCATGAAAAAATCAGCAGTTGTACATGCGCGCCTTGAGCCACAGATTAAAAAACGTGCGGAGGGGATATTTGCGAAGTTAGGCATGTCTTCAACGGAGGCGATTCGCTTATTTTATACGCAGGTTTCATTGCATAAGGGACTTCCGTTTACTGTAAAGATTCCAAATAAGCAGACCCAAAAGGTTTTAAAAGAGAGTCAGGCAGGAAAGAATATTGAGCAGTTTGATTCTTTAGATGATATGTACGCCAGTTGGGATAAATGAGGCGGTTGCAGCAAACGAAGCAATTCTTCAAAGAAGTCAAGAGGGCTAAAAAGAGGGGGAAGGATTTAGAGAAGTTGAAGTCAGTTGTATCTAAATTGGCGCGAGATATCGAATTGCATGAGAAGTATCAAGATCATGCGTTGATTGGCAATTGGAAGGGATCGAGGGATTGTCATATTGAACCCGATTGGCTTTTAATATATACGAAAAAAGAAAACGTTTTACTGTTAGAGCGAACCGGAACACATAGTGACCTATTCGACAAATAGAGAGCTAAGGTATGGAGGGTAACGACTGACCTGTCTCCGATTCGAAGGAGCTTACGCATTTGCAAGGAATGACACTTTTGGCTCTTTCGTCATCAGTATAATGTAGAGAAATATGGCAAAGTTTGGTACAGAAAAGAGACCCGCCATTGTGCGCGTACATTCAGATGAGAAAGCACAATATGTTGCGGAAACTTGTGAAGTAAACGGGTGGCGCTACATCATTGGTTTTGAGCATGATAAGCCGGAGGATATCTCTGATTTAGAAAAATTACTACATCCCGACTTACAACAGGCAAAATCAACCAAAATTAAACGAAACGCACCTTGCCCATGCGGTAGTGGTAAGAAGTACAAAAAATGCTGTGGTGACCTTTAGTTTCCGGAATGAATCATGCCCTGCAGTCGCTCCGCTCTTTGCGCTCTTGCTTCCTCCGTCCATCTGTTTTTCAGGCAAAACCGTTCAGGAGAACTCCTCGCGTAGTATGGCCGCGGCGGAAACTTCATTGCAGAGTTTTTCATAAGCTTCGTCAATTCCGACAACCGCGCCGGAGCCGGGCGCAAAGCCGCAATCGGGATTGAGTGTTATACGTTCGGGAGCGATGTATCGTGCAGCCATGCGGACGCGCTCGGCTATGACTTCGGGAGAATCGATCTTACCGGGAGTAACATCCACACAGCCCAAGCCAATTTCCAGATCTTCGCGAAGTTGCCCAAGCACTTCGAAGTCGCCCGCTCCGGGCGTCGTAAATTCCATGGTCAAGTGGTGGACCTTTAAGCGGTTGAGCTGATCGATGATGGGGTGGAATCCCCCCGCATGTCCACTTTCACTGCGCGCTCTGGCACCGGCGCGGCGGCAGAGGTGTTCGGCAAAGACAACACCGTTGATTCCCTCTATCACGCCGTTGACTACATCGACAGCGAAGTCGGAAGCATGGCACGGATCTTCATAGCTACCACGTATTTCGGGATCGACGAAAAGGCAAAGGTGAGGATCGTCAATTTGCACGATGTCAGCCCCGGCCTCTTTGAGAAGTTCAACTTCCCTTCTCAGGATGGGAACGCAGTCGGACACAAATTCCTCACGGGTTGGATAGGCGCCGGAGGATTTTTTGCTATCCCACATACGTTCTCCAAGAAGGGCAGGGGAAGGCAAAGTCGCCTTAACTTTTCGGGAGGTGATACTTTTTGAAAAAGCGATTTCGCGAGCAATAAATCCGGGCTCTTTTGGCGATAGTTTGTCCACCACGATTGTCCAGGGCCGACCGTCAACCGGGTTGGTGCTCAGTTCGAAACCGTGAGCCAGTTCCGCGATAACGCCGATGTAGGATTTTCGGCGCCATTCACCATCGGTCACGACGTCCAGTCCGGCTTGTTCCTGAACAGCGATAATGTAGCGCACCGCTGCATCCATGCGGGATTCGTACTCTTCGTTGGAAATTTCGCCAGGTGCAGAGGCGATTAGGTCCTTTACGAAATCGGAGCGCGGCATTGAGCCGACAACAGAGGTGGGGAATAGGAGTTTTTTCACGTTTAGCTGTGATTCCATTGGGTTTGTGCGAGTTCAAAGTCTTCCTGAGTATCAATTTCCATATACTCTCCCGGTGTGTCGATGTGATGGATAGCGACGTCTTTTTCGATCATGTCCTGGAGCAGATGAATCAGGTAGGCTTTCTCGAAAACGGGGGCCTCGCGAAAGGGTTTCCCGCTTAGAGACTCCCGGCAGCGCGCATAATGTTCTTTGAGCGCGGCCGCGCCTGAGGCGGAAAATTTGGCGACGCCGGTATACTCTCCGTGCGCGTCGGCGGGATCGATATAACGATGCACCCGAGTTACTTGTCCACTGAGGACGATTACCTTTTCTGCATCGTCCGGCGGATGCTGTGTGCGGTAGCGGTAACGCTCGGTCCAACCGGTGTCCACTGAAAGAGTGATGTCCTTATCACTCTCCATTAATCCAGTAATTACAGCGGCTGAGAAGAGCGTATCAGAATAACAGCATATAAATGGTTCATCCATGAGATCCTCGGCATGCATCAAGGACGCGAGAATATTGTTATTCTCCCAGTCGGCATTGTGTCGAAAAATTAAGTTGGGGTATTTCTCGCGAACGATGTCGATCCGGTAGCCGCCTATAAAACAAATTTCCTCGATTCCGTTCGCAGCGAATGCTTGCAAGCTCCAGTCGAGAATGCGCCGGCCCTGGATCTCGGCAAAACATTTCGGGTAATTTGCAGTGGTGGGCATTAGGCGCTGACCTCGTCCCGCTCCGATGATAATTGCTCTCATTGATTTTTCAGTTCCTTTTCGCCGCCACGGCGGTTCCAGAGAAACGCGCTGATGATGGCGGCGGCAAATGCGCATCCGGCCCAGAATTTGAGGCCAGTTTCCCAACCATGCGCGTCCACGACGCGACCGGTCACGTAGTCCCCGGAAAAGGCGCCCATGTATCCCATGAAATTGACGAATCCCACCGCCGCGGCTGCCGCGCCACCTCGCGCGAAATCCATCGGCGCAGTTCCAACGAGCAAGACCTGGGGTCCATAAATGCAGAACCCTATGGACGCCAGGAGCACCATCGGAAGAACGACACTCGTTCCCTCAACGACGACCTTGCTATAAATGAGCGTCAGGATGCCCAAAGCAAGCAGCAGGATTACAGTCGCCGGAGCGGCGCGACCTCCAAACCTGCGATCGGTGACCCAACCGGAAAGTAATGCGCCCGCGATTCCACCCAGCGGCAACACTGCGTATTTCAGAGCCGATTTTCCAATGGTCCCGCCTTGTGTTTCGATTAAGTGCGCAAGGCCCCAGTCCAGGAATCCGTAGCGGCAAGCGTTAAGCAGCCCCAGCGACACAGCGAGAAACCAAAGCCACGGATTTGTCAGGGTGAGTAAGATATTGCCCCCTATACTCCCGGTTTTCCGGGGTCGGGGCGCCGGCTCTTGTTCCGAGCCGGGATCGCATGCTTGGGGAGGCGATTCTTTCAGAAAGATCAGCATGTGGATGCAGCAGAGCGCGAAAAGGATCGCTGGAACAAAGAACGCGCCACGCCAGCCAAGCAATTGTGCCGAATACCCGGAGATAACAAAAGTCAACGCTGCGGTCGTCTGGTAGCCCGTCCCGATGATCCCGATGGCGCGCCCGCGCTTTTCGACCGAGAACCAGTTTGCTGCCACCCGCATGCAGGGCGTCCAACCTAACGCCTGAAAATAACCGTTGCAGGCCCAAATGAAGAGCAGGAAATACACCGCCGCTCCAAATCCAAACACAACATTTAAAATCGCCGAGCCCAGCATTCCGATCGTCAGTAGTTTGCGTGCAGAGAATTTTTCCGCGAGCTGGCCGTTTACAAGTTGTCCAATCCCGTAAGCCAATTTCAAGCCGCCGAGGATGAGCCCGATTTGGGCTTTGCTGAATCCTAACTCAGCCTCGATTCCTGGTATCGCAGCCGAAATGTTCGTGCGGCAGAAATAAAAAGATCCGTAGGTCAGCCAAAGCACCCAAAGTACGCCCGCCTCTGAGCGCAAAAAAGTTCGTGACGAATGCTGTTGATTGGTGCCCATGGATTGCCGATACGATCGGCAAAGCTATCATGCTCAGTCAGTCAGCTCGTGGTCAAGGCTTGTGAGTCGTTGTGAGGGGCTCGGATTTTTGAAACGTTTGAGTTTTCATGAGTAAGTATTCTTATGTCGCATCGCTTTCGATACTTAACTTGTTGTTATCCGAGAAAAGCTGGATGA
>JAPUIL010000436.1 GCA_027297085.1 Verrucomicrobiota bacterium
CGGTCTGAAAACTGTTGTAGAGCCACTTCGGTTGAAAGGAACGCACTTCCCAATCGATGGCTGCCCGGAAGATCCGGAAAACCGATGTTGAGAACATAGCCACGAAGACGGATAAGCGAAGGAAGCGCAAGCCTGGTTAGAATGAGTGGCGCCAGGAGGTTGGTGTGGACCAGAGATTCCAGATCGTTCAATTCCTGTTTCTCGTGAGCACCCAGGTTCATATACCTGGCGTGGTTAACCAGTATGTAGATGTTTTTCTCCTTATCAATGATCTCTTGAACTACCTGACACAGATGCTTGGTGCTGGTAAGATCACAACTAACCGGGATAAAATCAGTATGTTCGAGAGGGAAATCGTTGAAATTACTTCCAAGTCCGTAAACGCGGCATCCGATATCAATTAGTTTTTGGGAGATGGCTAACCCGATGCGCGTGTTGGCGCCTGTAACGATTGCTATGTCCATGTTGCAATTTTTTCGGCCGGTAGAAATTTGACTAAGGCGGCTTTCAAAGTTTCGATCATGTGGAGTCGTTCATCCACCGGATAAGAGATAAGGGATTGGCTGGATTCGAAAGGATAAAACAATATGTCAGAGTCGGTTCTTTGTTTCTTGATTCGCTTATAATAGTCCGCATTCATGCGAAAAACGCCGAGACTCACATCACGGATTTTCTCAGCAGGCAAGAGCTTAAAAACCTCTTTGAAGAATTTTACATAAACCTTCTCCCAGTCTTTGATCCTGAGAACCGGATCGAAGCATAGTCGAACCGGCCATCCACGGTCGATACAGTGTTTGATCGCCTGGATCCGTTGCTCGGGCGATGGCGTTAATTGCTCGTATGCTTTCGCGACCATCGGTGGAGAAAGGGTCCAGGCAAGAATACATCGTTCATTGGGAATTACATCTTCCAGAGGGCGCCAGTTGGCACTCTTAGTTCGAAGTTCTATGACAAGGTCTTCCTGGGATCGGGTAAACTCAATAAACCGCGTCGCGTAAGGCACCACTGTTTCGTATGCCAAGAGGTCAGTATCATATGAAATGCAAAGGTAGAGGGGCTCTTCCTGAAAGGGTCTAAATTCAATCGCTTTGAGGGTAGCCTGGTAGAAGTCTTCCTCATTCACGAACACCACCATGTTTCCACTGGGATACATGCCTTGCAGGTAACAGTAGTCACAATTGTAAACACAGTTCAACAGGAGCGAGTTATAGTAAAAGTTTCGGTAACCAAAATCCTGGCTCACCATAGAGCCTTCGTAAATGAGGTTATTTTTCTTGCGCGCCAGGATGAGCTTGGGGCTCCGCTTCTGAATCTGGAAATTCTGTCCGGACCGAGCAAAGATATCCTTGTAATTCCGAACCGTCACCACCTTCGCTTTCGATAGCCTCCCCAGAATAGTCCGCGTGAGCGGGTACCGCTCCACACCGTCTTCCAGGTAAATATGGGAAAATCGTTTATGCCACATAAGTCAGGCCCAATAAAAGCGTTTTAAACCTTGTAATGCAGTTACAGTTCATCCGGAAAAGTCGAAGGTTCACAACACAATTGGAAAGGCAACTCGTAAACCAACTTATTGATTCAATGTCTGAATCATCGAATCGAACAACTGGTTTCGTAAAGACTTATGCTCGGGCTGAACGTTGAGATTCGGTTCGATAATCTCCAAATCCTCCCCCCCTCGAACCAGAAACCGGAGCGCCGCGTCATGAAGCTTATGAGTTTGAGTCTCGGTCAGACGCATGCCTTCGGATATATTTGTTAGAAGAGTTTCCTGCCCAACCGATAGAACGGGATCTGGTTTGTCCAGTTGAGGATCTTGTTCCAATACCGGCATCCAATCATCGACCGATTGCTCATAGTACTGCAGCATTTGTGCGTAATCTTCCGTGGAGTAATCAAGATAGTCCGTTACAACTTTGAGAAAGAGCATCTGGTGAGGAGCCAGGAATAGGTGGGCTGCTTGAAATACCCCGGATGCCTCCATATCAACCACGTCACAGGAAAGAATGGGCCGGTTCGCGGTGGTAATTGGCTCATCGAAAGTTCCCAATGATCCTTCCTGAAGCGAATGGTTAATCAGCATGTCGGGAAAAAACTCACGGCCGCTGGCGTGGTCCCATATTTTGTGGATCGCGACCGCTTCACCCAGTGCAATGCGATCTCCCACGCCACCGCACATACCCACGTTTATCAGGTGACAATCGTCAGGATTACCCACCAGGTGAAGGGCATGGGTAGTAGCAATGCCTGCGTACAATTTTCCTATTCCGGTAATAACCAGAAGCGTATCATCCGATGAGTAAACCGGAATCTTGCGCGAAGCAGGATCTTGTTTCAGGCCGAGTTTCTCAATCAAAGGCCGGGCCTCTTGACGAAGCGCTGTAATAATCAATTTCAAGACTAGAATTTCGAGGATTCGCTATCCAAAAAGTTCCTAACGGCAAGTATGTCCCAAGGCAAGTTCGATACGTGAGTAGACTTCACAATCACACTAAATAAATTAAGCGCTAGCACCTATTTTTTTGCGTATTTATGCACTTTTCAAATTAAAGTGAAACTCGCATCAGGGAAACTGCTAGTGGTCCATAGTGCACCCCCCCGATACACATCCAAGCTCATACTTGATATAGTAATATGCACTCAACTCCTATGCGCGTTATTGTAGTCACAGTCCTTTTGATTTGTTTAGCGGTATCATACTCCTTCGGTCTCTTGGAGGCTCCGCAAGTAGCGCTGAATACAAGCATACCGAGAAGTCTCTCAGGAACAACCAGCTCTGGATTTAATTTCGCCGAATTTCTTCCCAACAAGGCTGGCTACGGACTTTTGGGAGCAGCCTTCTTGCTTCTCTCAGTCATTCGTAGACGCAACCAGATAAACCGAATCCAAAAACCAAAGATTAAACTCTAATCCAAATACTGCTATGCAAAAATTATTAGCCACATCATTGTGCGTGTTGTTCGCGACCATACTGCCCTCATGGAGCCAACTCGCCATTTACAGCTTCACTGCAACAGCTGGTGCTGGAAACAGTGACGAACAGACAGGAGTAGGATTAACGGGAACCGTAACGGTCACTGCCGGCGGCACCATTCAATTCGATATCACCAACCTTTCAGGGACGGGCAGTTTTACCAGCGGTGATTTTGTCGGGTTTGGATTTGATGATAAATTTGATAACCCTATCGATACCTTGGTTTGGGGATTGTCCGCTGCTCCGGCTGACTGGTCGCTGGAAAGTGATTGGACACAACTTTGGGGAAATGCTACACGACCCTACACAGGTGCGATAGCGGATAATCAGGGAGATGCTTCAGGTCCAGGCTCCGGTCTGGATGATGGTGTGTCCGGTACTTGGGTATTTGATTACACCGGCGACATGCAGATGGTGATCGACCAGTGGGACAGCAATTCACGCCCTGACATGCTTGCCCGGTTCAAGACAGTGGGGAGTCCTGCTAACGAAGGGGAACTTTCTGAGAAACTTGAAATTAATTTTGTAAAAGTTCCCGAACCGTCCACCTACGGCATGATCGGCGCAGGAGCACTTATCCTTCTAGCAACTGCTCGCCGCCTAAAGAAAAAGTAACTTTCCTTATATCAACATAGCAAGTTGACCCTTTGTGACAGGGCCTCAGGGTTTACTCCTGATGCCCTTTTCTTATACAGAAATAATAGATCGCCTCTGCTTGGAGCCATTGCCTTTGGAAGGCGGGTATTTTAAACGGACTTATGAGTCCAGCCAGTCCATCGACCTGAATAAAGGTTACGAGCAACCGCTCGGAACCTGCATCTATTTCCTGCTAACGCCTGCTGCATTCTCAGCCCTGCACTGGCTAATAGAAGACGAAATCTACCATTTCTACCTGGGAGACCCAGTAGCGTTATCCGAATTATCTCCTCAAAAGGGTTTGAGCAAAACCATCCTGGGGCAGGACTTACTCTCCGGACAAGCCGTGCAACATGTCGTAAACAAGAATTGCTGGCATGGTTCCCGCCTTGTCGAAGGCGGTGAATGGGCGTTGATGGGAACGACCATGGCCCCTGGGTTTACCTGGGAAGATTTTGAACTGGGAATTCAGGATAAACTTATATCTGAATACCCCGAACACAAAACGCTTATCCTGGAATTGACACGTGAGCAAGATTGACCTGAGCAGCCTGAGGCAGGAATACACTCAAAGCGGTATTACCCGGCAGTCACTGCACCCCAATCCCTTCAAGCAGTTCGAGGTCTGGTTCCAACAAGCTTTCGACGCCGGTTTGACTGAACCCAATGCCATGAGTCTGACTACCGTGTCCCATGAGGGACAACCGTCGATTCGCACCGTTCTGCTCAAAGAGTATGATGAGGAAGGTTTCTTTTTTTATACGAACTATGAGAGCACTAAGGCACGGCAAATAGCCGAAAACCCAAAAGTCGCTCTCCTGTTTCCGTGGTTGGCTTTGGAAAGGCAGGTAATCATCCATGGAAAGGCCGCAAAAGTCTCCGCTGCACGATCGTTGAAATACTTTTTATCCCGACCACGTGGCAGTCAGCTCGGAGCATGGGTATCTCACCAAAGTGGGATTGTAGCATCTCGTTCAGTCCTGGAAGGCAAGCTGCAGGAAATCAAGGACAAGTTCGCTGGCGGTCAGATTCCATTACCAGGGTTTTGGGGAGGTTACCGGGTCGTTCCGGAGAAAATAGAATTCTGGCAAGGCCGGGCCAATCGATTGCACGACCGCCTAAACTACGAAAGGTCTGAGGGCGGAGAATGGGTTATTTCCAGAAAGTCACCCTGACAATTAACCATTAGAGATGCGTTTCGATTGCCACATGCACACTCATTTGTGCGGTCATGCTCACGGCCGTCCGGAAGAGTATGTCCACAAGGCCCAAGAACGAGGTATCAACCTAATCACTTTTACCTGCCACATACCTATGGAAGGCAACGGCTTTCTCCAGGAAGGAATTCGCATGAACCGTAGCGAGTTAAGTTACTACAAGGTCTTGGTTAAAAGAGCGCAGGAAACTGGCGAATCACTAGGCATACAAGTACTTTACGGAATCGAGGCAGAGGTCTTTCCAGAGGATGAACGGCTCGCATCCATGAAGGAGTTATTAAAAGAGGAGTCCTTCGACTTCATCCTGGGTTCTCTCCATCACCAGCTACCTGTGTATAGACGTTGGTTGAACAAACATAGAATGAGGTCTGATCGTGAAATCATCCATGCCTATTTCCAACACTTGGGAGATGGCGCCGCTTCAGGTTGCTACCACAGCATGTCTCATCCAGACCTGATTCGAATCTATGGCACAGTGGACTGGTTTGAACCGGCTGATCACGAGGCCATCATCAAAAAGTTTCTGGAAACTCTGGTGGAAAACAAGGTGTGCATGGAGGTAAACACCAGCGGCCTATCCAAGGGAGTTTATGAAGTGCACCCGGATCCTCTTATTCTCAGATGGGCCCAAGCTCTAGGTGTTCACTTGACCCTGGGATCTGATTCTCACCGGCCAGAACAAATTGGTCAGCACTTTCCTAATGTATTGCAGCTACTTGATAACATCGGTTTCTCCAGCCTCTCATACTTTAAACAGGGATATAGAATTGAGGTCCCAATGAATGAGATCCTCACCGAACATCAGGGCAATCGTTGAAGATTAATAGTCTCCGTTTTGAAAACCTCTTTTGCTTTGATAGTGACCGTTAGGATGCGAGTCTGATAACCTGTTTTGCTGATAACAATATCGTAAGTTCCTGGCGCAATGTTTGGCATTTTTATCGGACTGAACTGCGGCTCCATGCCTCCGACAATGACCGTCGCACCAATGGGATTCGTCACCATGTAAAGCCCTCCAAAGGCCCTGGCTTCTCGCTGGGTACGGAGATCCTGTACTCCGGACGCCACATCTGCATCCGTCAATAAGACTGAAGAGGCCTGTCCATTTACATTAGTAGGCATGGGAACACCCGGCCGACTACTGTCAGCATCCTCATAATTAATGTGAGGCGGCCTAAAACCGAGATACTTTTCCGAAGCTTTTGGAAAAAATACAATTATAACTAATACTACGACCACAATGATACTTAGAAGGAAAAGTCCCAACTTGATTAAGAGGCGACCGGTACCTCCTCCATAATCATCTAAATCCTCAAATTCCCCCTCATATTCCTCAATGTCACTTAGAAGATGAGCTGGAATGGCCTCAACCTGTTTGGGGGCTGTAGAAGTTTGTGGGGAAGGTCTATGCTCATGTACCACTGGCTGGGGAGCAGGTGCTGGAACTGGTGCAGGCTGAGGCGGCGGCGCATAGGGTATCGGCTCAGGTGGGGCAATTTCTTCAACAACGGGATCCGGAGAAGTTTCAACTGGCCGGAGCACTACCTCAGGGGTGCGATCCGGATGTGCCGTTGGGAAAGGGGGATTCGAGCCGGAGGGTTCACGCCGAGGGATGGATGACGATTTACTAAGGCAGCTCAAATAATCGTTATGCCAGGAAAAATCTTCATCGGAAGTAAGACTGGTGAAAATTTTGGCGAGAATCTCCACATCCATTGACGAAAGAGTCCCAACGGATTCATCGATTTCAAAAGGAAGCAGGCTCTGATCAACTTTAAATTCCTTAATATTTAGTGCCTGCAAAACCGCCTCTTGAAACCAGGACTGAGCCCGAAGGAGACCGGTCAAATGGACACTGGCAGGAGCCCAACCGGTCTCATCCAGCACTGATTGAATTGCTGAGCCGAACAGCCCTCCCAACTTGGGGGCCAGCTCTGAAGAATCAAATCCTGACCTGGTAAACAATTTAACCGCGGAACCGATGTAGTGCAGATGGAGTACTTCAGCCATCGCTTCGTATAAATCATGACGGCCGATATTCACAATCCGAAGCTCTTCCAATCCACCATTTTCTATTAAAAACAAGTGCGTCTTTTCATTAGCGATCTCTACCAGAAGAATCTGTTTCCCGTTCGGGCATTGGGACTTCAGAAATCGAAATTGGTCCAACACCGCTAAGGTGATTGACGTCGGTTCAGAATCGAGATTGGGAAAGGCATCCGACAATTCAGGTATTGCGCTGGAGTTAAATCCACAGAAGACAAGTTCCAGCGGCGTCGGCGATGCTGTCGGTGCAGGTAATCCATTTTCCTTCTGAAACACGCCCAACTCATACAAGCTCAGTTGATTCGTTCCAGCCTTTCCAACAAATTCAGTAAGGGTGGAAAATCCTACTTGGGTAAAAGAGTGGCTTTGGAAAACGGTTTCACCAAGAGATAACGTAGTCGTCACTGGGATAGGGACCTGGCTGTCGTCACCAGCAATTTGAAGGATCGGGTTTGGCTGGGAGGCCAATTCGGCCGACGAAATTTCCCGCAACGCTGTCAATCGAGGCTTTTTTCCACCACCATCCACACGAGCAGATTTGATAAAGGACTCGCTAAGTTGTAAGTAAAAGGATGGATCGGATATGCTGTTCATCAAATAGGACGAGAGTGAGAAAATACCTTGCGGCGGGAAACATATGAAAACTCACATCGAACTTCCCGCAAGAAATTTAACCATTTCGTCCCATATTGTTGAGCTTTTTTATTGTTACCCTGCCCAAAATGAAGGTAGAGATGGGGTTCTTTTCGCTCCTATGGCTAACGATCCGCAAATAATTGCACACAACCGTTCCGAGCTGCAAAAGCTCAAAGAGGAGCGAATGCAGGAAGAAGTCCGGGTTGCCCGACTACAAAAAGAGGCAGTTCGCATCGCCGCCGAGAAAGAAGACCTCGAGGTAGAACGTGTCATTATCTCGGAGTCTCAGCGGCAGCTCAAGACCAAGCAGGAGGAACTGAACTCAGCACAAACGGAAATTGAGCAGACAATCGAGGTATTCGAACGGGAAAAGAAAGAGAACCTAGAGGAACTCAGACGTGAACAACGCGCACTGGAAGAATCTCGCAAGCAGTTAGATAAACAAGAGTCGGAAGTCGAAGGAGGACAAAAACACCTGCAGGAGGAGATTGCTCAGTGGGAAAAACAAAAAGAATTTGATGTCGAACAACTGAAAACAGCGCAGAAGCAATTCGAACAGAAACGGTCTCGGGAAGAGAACGAATTTTTCGGCCGTAAAAAAAGCCTACAGGCCCAGGAAGATTTCCAACATCAAAAATCGGAGTTGTTATCCAAGAGAGAA
>JAPUIL010000437.1 GCA_027297085.1 Verrucomicrobiota bacterium
TGTGCTGAATGATCATTCTGTGATAAGGCTTGCGTCGCTGTCTGTCTGAACGTTGAAAGCACAGCTTTCGCACAAGGGCGTTCCCAAATACAATTTGGGAACGAGGCGTAAAATATTTGTATTAGAGACTCCTTCCCGTCAATTTCAAGTTAACTCAAATCTGAGTTTTCAAAGTTCTCAAAAAAAGTATTGACAATAAGCACTATCATTGTATCTTTGCAACTTGTTATTATTCTGTAACACTCTTGCTTGCCGTTTTGGATTTTATAACTTTTTGACTAAGTGTGTGCGCAATAAAGTTGATCGTGTGAAGCGAAAAACCAACAAGATTTTCTCTGGATATTTCAAGACTCTTTTTCGGGCGCTTATGAAACTTAAAATCTCAGGAAAAACCTGGAGAAACAGAAGATTAGAAGCCTTCTTTCGTATTGCTGGTTATTTTTTTCTTAAAAGTTAAAGAAATTTAAAATATAGCTTGACAATTTGGTCTTTTGTTTTTATCATAGTGTTAAATTAAGCATTAATTTAGTCCTATCAACCTAAGCTGTTTATCTCATCGCAATCGTCAGGTTTCAAAGTTAAGTCATATACTTTACTGAAGCTTATATAGGTCAATAATTTATCGCAGCACTTATTATAACTTGAAACTTAATCGCGTTACTCTTCTCGAAAAGTTACTTTTCTAAAAGTTCAGTACTCTTGTCACAAAAGGAGGGATAAGCTATGTTTTACAGTAGATGGATGCGGTACAGCATACTTTTCAGTTGTCTGATACTATTTCTATTTAGCGAGTATGCTGTAGCAGGTACCACAGGCAAAATATCCGGCAGAGTTGTGGATGCGAGTTCCGGCGATCCCTTGCCTGGAGCCAACATTCAGCTTGTAGGAACGAGCGTAGGTGCCAGTAGTGATGTAAACGGGGACTATTTCATTTTGAATGTTCATCCGGGAACTTACCTTGTTAAGATCTCATTTATTGGTTACTCGACGGTGACGGTTTCAGAAGTTATAGTAATTGTGGATAAGACCACTACGGTAAGTGTCAACTTGGAGCAATCCGCAGTAGAGGGTCAGGAAATTACCATAGTATCGGTCCGGCCCACAATAGAGAGAGATTTAACCTCTTCAAAGTCCGTGGTTGATGCCAGTGTAATTCAGCGGTTGTCCGTGACGAGTCTGCAAGACGTGGTTGCAAGCCTGCCCGGTGTTGTCCTTCACAATGGTGAAGTGCACTTGCGCGGCGGTAGAGCCGGTGAGGAATTGCACCTGATCGATGGTGCCTCAATTCGGGATCCGCTATTTAACACCGCACTCGTTCCAATTAATCCAAATGCCATCGAGCAATTGGAGATTATTACCGGGACCTTTAACGCGGAATATGGCCAGGCGCTCTCAGGCGTGTTTAACACTATCTTAAAAGAGGGCGGAGATAAATGGGACGTTTCAGTGACTTACCGAAGCTCATTGGGAAGCTTGAGCCATTTTGAAGGCGAAGGAGAGTTTGACGGCCAAGATATATATGATGAGACCCTGAGCAGCACAGACAATATTGTGCTTTCTCCTTTTCCGGGGTCTGATAATGATGGAGGTTTAGGCTACTTCGATAAGAACCACTCTTTGGTTGAAGGTACTTTAGGGGGGCCACTGACAGACAGGATAAAGTTTTTCCTTTCCGCGCGATACGAGGATAACCCCACCAGCTTTCCTGCATTAGGCACGAAACTACTCAATGTTCAACCGAAGTTGACTTTCAGGGTCAGTGATAATGCCAAACTAGCTGTCCAGGGTATGTGGTTTGATCGCGAGGGTCCGTTCGATCCATCTTTCGATTCGAACAAAGTTAACGGTTCGAATGGTCGCCACAATTACTGGCTTTGGAAATATAACCTGGATGCATTTCCTCAAACGGATGAGAAAGGGTATCAGGCCGGCTTGAATTGGAATCATACTTTGAGCCCAAGCACATTCTATAATCTGCGGGTAAGCCTTTTTAGCAAGGACAGAACCGATGCCAGTGTGGATGCAGATGGCAATATCATGACACTGAATGATCCTGCCTTTAACCAGCCGAACCATAACCAGAATTTGACTACGATCGGTGCATCACAGATAGGATACTTCGATACCAATAATGCCTACGGAATTTTTAACGATAACAAGCAAAAATCCTATACGGTTGAAGGAAATATCACCAGTCAAGTCACCTCAACCCATCAGCTAAAAAGTGGTGTGCAAGTCACCAGCTATTCAATAGACAGGGTGGGGCGAGACACCTGGTTTGGAAGAGCGGTAGATGTAGATGCAATCCAGTTGCAAAAGGTCGATGTCAGTCCTATGGAGGGTGCAGTTTATGCCCAGGATCGGATGGAATTCGGCGACCTGATTCTGAATGTCGGCGGCCGCCTGGATTTTTTTAATGTTAACGCAGATGACGGAATCTTCGATGAGCAAATTGATCCGAATACGGGTGAGATAAGCAGGTTCCCGAATCCGTTTACCGGCGAGCGTAAAGATACGAAAACGTTTGTGCGGCTCAGTCCCAGGCTGGGTTTTTCACATCCGATCGGCGACAATCGTGCGTTTCACTACGCATACGGAACCTTCTTCCAAAGGCCGCGCTTCTACGATCTACTGGAAAACTATTTAGCCCAAAATGACGGTGGAACAGAGTCCGGTTTCTTTATCTACATGGGTAACCCAAATTTGAAGCCGCAAATTACCACGACTTATGAAATGGGTATGCAGCAGGGTATTGGCGATGACTGGCGGGTTGACATTACTGGCTTTTATAAGGATATCTCGAATTTGGTTTCCAATAAAGAAGTATTCAACAATACAGCAACCGACACGGCTACTGGCCAGGAATTTTCTCACTACTTCTTCAAATCAAGCGATCACTTCGGAAACATTCGCGGGGGCGAAGTTTCGATTGAGAAACGATATAGCAACTACTGGTCTGGCCGGCTAGGCTACACATTTAATGTGGCCAAGGGCACGGCTTCCGGGCCAGTCTCCGAGGGCGCTGGTATCTTCAGGGAAGGCCAGGGCTCGGTGACCGACGACAGGTTTTTCCTGACGACTTTAGACTTTGCCAGAAAGCATGTGGTGAATGGTTACCTCGATCTACGTTCCTCCTGGAGAGAAGACTCAAAGATCGCACAGTTCGGCGCTAATTTCCTTTTCAATATGCAAAGCGGTTTGCCCGTAACCAGCCGCGTGGGGTTAGCGCAAGCGACCTTAGGAGAGGAATCACCGTGGAACACTCGCATTGATGCAAAGTTTGATGTGACTTTTGACCTCGGTACCGTCAAACCGAATGTTTTCATTTTTGTTCAAAATCTTCTCAACCGGAGGAATGTACTCAGTGTCAAGGACCCTGCTTCATTCTTCAGGTCTGGTGATAACTTTTTTGAAAATGCGGCTGGTCCAAGAAACGACCTCACCGCTTATGATATTCCCTTTACGATTCATTTTGGCTTTACTGTAGCATATTAATTGAAACTAAAACAGAAAATTAATAAAAAACATAAAGGAGGAACCCATGAGCAGTCGAGGTAGATTCTGGCAGTTCATGACCAAGGATGGTTTGATTGCTTTTATAAGCATAGGGATTTGCGTTTTGCTTTTAACTTTGGGAGTTCTCGATCCGGCGTTTAGTGAGGACAAGCGTAATCCAAAGTCAACAAGCTTACGTAAAATGGCAGGAAACGAGCTGGATAAATTAGCGGATCGGCACCTGGTTTACCATACCAACGGTAATCTTTGGATCGCTTGGGATAATTTAGGGAATACAGGTGATATTTCCTGCTCAGCAGTGGTGCCGGCATTTTTCTATCCGGGTGGCACGCCGTTGAGTTATCTTTGTCGCGGCGGATACTGGATTACGGCAAAGGGGAATTTGACAGACCAAAACGGTGAGGCGCAAAGCCATCTTGAGGGCGCCACTGGTGAATACGTTCTCAGCCGGGGCACAACCCCCGGCCCGGTTAGCGAAGGTTGGGCAACGGATATGGACCCAACCAATTTTCCACCTAACGACTATTCACAAGAACCATGGATTAGCAAAGTCGAGTGGCAAACTTCAGCAGGTCTCCATGTTGAGGCAACGCGCTATTCCTGGAGTTATACCGGTATGACCAACAACTTCTTTAAAATTGGTAATCCTGTCGAATATTTCGATTTTAATGATTTCGTTATCGAGGATATCAGAATTACCTACGATGGTGATTTAGACGGCGACGGCACACCCGACGCACAGGCTGCAGCGACAATTGATCAGCTTTCTATGGGTATAAAAGCGGATCATGACTGTGTTTGGAACACTGGACCGGCCAGCTTTCTTGAAAATTTTTGGGACGATGATGGCGTCGATTTTGATGAAGAAACACTCACCAGCTTCGAGTTGGACGGTGACAGGCCGACCACTGCTGAAGATGACACTGGTTTGGACGATCCCATACGTGAGTATCGCGGCGTGCATATCGGCCAGACGCACATTCAGACACCCCCGGTAAGACTTCTACAGAATGGAACCTTCATGGAATTTCCGAGCAAGGAACCAGTCGTTTCTCATATGTGGTGGACAGGTGAAAACGATCCAGCCTCACCGGCACGGCGCTATCAGTATTCGACGGCCGCATTCAACGCCCTCGATGAGTTTACGTCGGGTCCTGAAGATTTTCAATTGGATCCAAATCTTGAGGGCGACCTGAAGAAAGTAAACCCCCCGGTGACGGACATGCGCTATATGCAAGGCTATGGTCCCTGGCCGATTTCGCTAGGTGAGACTATTAGAATTGTGACGGCGCCAGTTGCAGGTTCGGGATTGGAAGGCGGAAAAAACGCTGCGAAAGCAGCCAAGCAGGCTTTTGACTGGGGTTACAATATCCCGAAGCCACCGCCTGCACCTAAAATGTTCACGGATGAAAATATGCTAACCTCAGACTTGCGAATCCGGATCTATTGGGAAAATGAATTCGAGGACGCCGTTGATCCGGATCTTGGCAGAGCTGATTTCGCGGGTTATCGGGTCTATCGTTCACAATTAGGACCTTTTTCGGATGCGAAAGCAATTCTGGAAGCCGAGGGTCTACCCTTGCCTTCAAACATTGCTGAAAGCAAGCCCTTTGCTGGTGACACCGGCGGACCTTACAGCGTGATTCTAGAGATCACTAAGAATGAACTCAGTACCT
>JAPUIL010000438.1 GCA_027297085.1 Verrucomicrobiota bacterium
CATCACTCATCCGCGCCAAGAGTTTTTTTCGTTCCAGCTCCGCTTCTTTCCCGCCTTTTTTCAATACGGCTTCCAGAGTTTCCACCAATCCCATTTCTTTCCCATACAACAGAGAAAAACGTTTAACCAATTCTTCATCTGATACCGTTTTCTTCTCAGGCACACGAAGCAACACATGAAAATGATTGGTCATAATACAGTAGGTCAGCACCTCCACCCCGCAAAACTCAGCCATATATCGGATCTGCTTGCGCAGGACCTCCTTGGCCTTCTTGTCCAGCAACATCGCACCCCCAACCACCCGAGTCACACAATGATAAACCGCACTCTGCCCCACCACTTTCAATCTGGCCCTTCTCATAACATATAATCGACTCAAAAAATCGATCTTCGTCAATAATATTATTAGCCTGTCCCTATTTATTAGTTCGAAGTCGAAAACGAGATAGTTGATTGTTGAATTATTAAATGCTAAAATCAGAGAATGAGTCTCCGTGAATGAGTCTCCGTGAAAATAAATCGCGGAGAATCTTTACTTTCTGACAGGCCGTTAAGCAGGCGAGGTTTTTTAAAAAGTGCCAGTGCCTTATCTACTGCTCTGGGAGCTAACATCGTCTTCGCAAATATGCTACCGCGAGGTCTGGTGCCGATTGCCCTGGCAAATTCACACATGGCCTTCGCCATTGATGGGAAGCCTGGGCTGACGATTCTCAATGATCGTCCTCTAAATGCTGAAACGCCCGCACATTTGTTGAATGACGATATCACACCAGCCAGCCGATTGTTTGTCCGAAACAACGGATTACCCCCCCTGAATGTCGATCAAAACAACTGGACTCTCAGCATCGGAGGCGAATCTGTAAAAACCTCCAAAACCTACACCTTGGCTGATTTGAAAGGAAATTTTAAAAACTTCACCCAGGCACTTACTTTAGAGTGTGGTGGTAACGGTCGGGCGGAGTTCTATCCACCAGCCAGTGGAAATCAATGGACAACCGGAGCCGTAGGTTGCCCGGAATGGAATGGCATTCGACTCAAAGACGTTTTGGAGGACAGTGGTTTCAAGGATGATGCAATATACATTGGATATTACAGTGCGGATCGCCACTTGAGCCAGGATCCGGCAAAAGATGCAATTTCGAGGGGAGTGCCCATGTGGAA
Organism: Verrucomicrobiota bacterium; assembly: GCA_027297085.1. Taxonomy (GTDB): domain Bacteria; phylum Verrucomicrobiota; class Verrucomicrobiia; order Opitutales; family UBA2995; genus UBA2995. Next base: position 1,162 of record JAPUIL010000438.1, read on the forward strand.
AGCCCTGGAAGAAGAATCAATGATTGCCTGGGGCATGAACGGAAATCCTCTGCTCTCACATCACGGATATCCTTTACGACTAGTAATCGGTGGTTGGCCAGGTTCAACCTCGGGTAAATGGCTAAACCGGATTGTCATTCGCAACCGGGTTCACGACGGGGCCAAGATGACTGGCTCGTCGTATCGAGTTCCCAAATACCCAGTAAAAGCTGGACCCGAAGTGCCGGATGAGGACATGGAGATCATCGAATCCATGCCGGTGAAATCGTTGATCACTTCCCCAAAAAGTGGTTTGGAGATCCCATTAAACCAGACTCTGGAACTCCATGGTCACGCGTGGGCTGGGGATCTTGAAGTAGCGAGCCTCTCAATCTCCATCGATTTTGGCCAAACATGGATCGACGCAAAACTTAAAAAACCGGCGAACCGTCACGCTTGGCAAAATTGGGACGCCACGGTAAATTTCCCTAAAAAAGGCTACTACGAGGCCTGGGCTCGAGCAGTGGATTCCGAAGGCACTTCTCAGCCCATGCTGATCCCAGGCTGGAATCCCAAGGGCTATTTGAACAATTCCTGTCACCGTATTGCCGTATATGTCGTTTAGCAAATTAGGGAGACGATTGGCCTGGTTCGGTTGCGTTCTAATAATGAATGGGAATCTCGCCGATCTGAAGGCAGAAGAATTAGTTAAAGACCCTGTTACTGGTCTCATTAAGGCCAAGAACTGGGAACTTGTGAGAACCCATTGTATGGTCTGCCACTCAACAAAAGGCTTCACTCAGATCCGCTTGGATCGAAAAAACTGGCAGAAGATAATTCAAACCATGCAAGCACAACACGGACTTTGGCAGCTCGGTGAAGCGGAAGTCAAAGTGCTCGATTATCTGGAGGGAAATTACGGCCTTCCCAAAGAAGCGTATAATCCAAAAATCCGCAGACCTTTATAACATCAGAAACGGATTGAAAATTTCAGCCGGATTCCGTCCGATAGTCCTCTTCTTAAGATGCCGTTAATCAGTCTGCGTAATATATCTCTCGCTTTTGGGGGTCCTCCGTTGCTCGACTCAATTCAAATGTCCATTGAGCCTGGAGAGCGGATCTGCCTGGTCGGTCGCAACGGCGAAGGAAAGTCGACGTTACTCAAACTGATTCTGGGGGAGCTCGAACCCGATGAAGGTGAATTCGAACGGTTACCTAGTTTGAAAATTGCGCGACTAGATCAGGATCCGCGCGAAGATATTTCAGGCACAATATTTGATGTAGTTTCTCAAGGAGCGGGGCCCGCCGCCGCTCTAATCAGTGAATACCACCATATCACTGGCGAGCTTGGGGGAGATCGTGATACCGATATCCTCGATCGTATGCACGACATTCAGGAAACATTGCAGCGAACAGGCGGCTGGGATCTGGACCAGAAACTGGAGCAAATCCTCACTCGTTTATCACTAAACGGTGATGCAGAATTCAACGCTTTATCCGGGGGTATGAAACGGCGCACCCTACTCGCTCAAGCCTTGGTCTCAGATCCGGATCTGTTACTCCTCGACGAACCGACCAACCACTTGGATATCGATTCCATACGCTGGCTGGAGGATTTCATGTTGAAGTATGAGAAGGCTATACTGTTCATTACACACGACCGAATATTTTTGCGAAAGCTGGCTACTCGAATCATTGAATTGGATCGGGGACAGTTAAGCAGCTGGGAGTGCTCCTACGATCGTTTCCTGCAAAGAAAGGCAGCGCTTCTTGAGGCTGAAGAAAAGCAAAACCAGGTGTTTGATAAAAAACTTTCCAAAGAAGAGATCTGGATACGTAAAGGTATTCAAGCCCGGCGGACACGCAACGAAGGCCGGGTTCGGGCACTAAAGTCTCTTCGGATCGAAAGGTCTCAACGACGCGAACGTTCA
>JAPUIL010000439.1 GCA_027297085.1 Verrucomicrobiota bacterium
CCTGGCCACCAGTCCATTAGCTTTCGTACGCTCAGAGCACAGAGGCAGTGCTTGTTGTGTCGATAATTTGGTTGCACAAATGGGTTTTCCGGGACGATCACCGAAATCCGTTGAATAGAAGAGATCTCCGCCATGATGCAAACTCCCCTTAAGCTGAATTGATACAGCTGGCAATTAACAAAATTCTCTCAAAGTAGTTGATAGGGCCCAACATTCTTAGAATTAGAGATATTAGGAACCCACTCCATCCACGCTTTTCCCAAGAGTAGTTCTCCCAATTTGGTTCTCCAATTCCATATCCCTAAAAAAACCCCTGCATAAAACATGTCTTAGACAGCCTATACTTAGACTTTCGTTTGTGAGCATTACGGCATTCTACTGCCCCTTCATTCCTGAATTGATTCAATAACCTTATAGCTTGTGATCACCGCTTCGTTCACGGAGCCACGGAATTCACAATCGGCAGCTATGAGGGATTGGGACTTTACCAGCTGTATGTTAAACTCGCCATCATACAAACCTATAATCCTTTCAGTTGGGGCTTCAGTCAAAAGAACATAAACTCCCCTATTCGCTAGTCTACGGGCGTGAGCAAACAGCCGCTTATGCTCATCTAAAGTGAACTTGGTTTTGTGGTAGCGGTCGAAGCCGTTGTCAGCCACCGCCCCTTTTGGATAGGGCGGATCCAGGTAAACCAAGTCTCCAGCTCTAGCAATTGCCGTAGTTTTCTCAAAATCACCGCCAACCAGGCGAGCTTTCCGGAGTGCGTCCGCAGCGTTAAGTATGACTTGAATTGCAATCAGATCTTCTGGGCACCTCCCTCCGAACGGGACATTGAACTCTCCATCTCTATTCACCCTGTAAAGACCATTCCAGGAGAGCCGAATTAGGTAGAAGAATCGAACGGCTTTGCCTAAGGGAGATACTGGCTTTGACACCCTCATGGTGTAATAATTTCGCTTAGAGGCCCTAAGCTTTTGGACTGCGCGGTAAAAACCGTCATGGTTATCCTTGATAACTTTATAAAAATTGATCAATTCAGGATTTATGTCACCAAGCACCGCTCGCTTCGGCCGTAAAGAAAAAAACAATGCTCCGCTTCCGATCATTGGTTCAAAATAAGTTCCAAAAGTCTTAGGCAAGAGGTCAAGCAGCTTAGGCACGATCAATCGTTTGCCCCCAACCCAACGGATCAGAGGCCTGTTAAACTGGGAGATATGATCATAAGTAGAGAGCTTGTGATTTGTACGCATGATATTCTGCATATCCTGGATCTAGGATTGGTTGTTTCCGATGATTGATTAGCCTATTTAATCGCTTGTCCTTCCTTTATCCTGAAACTAACTCAATTCATTCTAGTTTGTACCTTCTTCGGTCAGATAGATCTCGCCAGCCATAACAGCTCACCTTTAAATGCCTTGTCGAGGATGGAAGGGAGCATTGCGTCAAGTTCGGCAGAAGTCTCAGCTTGCAAACTCCTCAGCAATTCTATCCTTGCCTCCGTGTCATCTAAGTAGGAAACAATTCTTTGCTGTTCATTCAGCGATATGCCAGTCGGGAAAGGATAGTCAAGAATAATGCGCTGATTGATTTTCTGGATATTAGGGCTGGTTCCTGTCATATTTCGTTTGACATGATTCCTCATGCGCGGTGATCGCAACCAGTAAATGCAAAAATGTGGATCAATCTTCGTTGAATCTACTTGGAGACGCATTAGCAAGTTGGCGAATGTACACCTCTGCGCCTCGATTGGCACAACTCCAGCATTACCCACCTGATCTCGCTTATTCCCCCTTGCAATAAGGATGTCCCCAGTAACGAGCGAATCCTTTTCGCTGATTCTTTCATTTCCAATACCATATTCCACCTTTGTGATATTAACTCCGAATCCGGTCACGGCTGAGGGCATTAGAACCGGAGTCCCGTCCCAGTCCCGTTGCGTCGGGAAAGAAGGACCGCTCCGCGGATTGAACGTTATCACTTCAGCAAACCGGCAAGTATCGGTATACCGAGACATCACATCATCAATACATGACTCCATCCATCTTGCTACAGCACCACTGCTTTGGGAACGAAGTCTCATGGCTTCATCGACTTGACCGGCTAGGTTCTGGATGTGTGCCACAATTCGCCGCTGTTCAGGAAACGGGGGTAGGGGAATTGGAATCGGCAGAAGGTGCCTTGCTTTTAACTCGGTTTTGATACCTCCAGGTACATATTCTAGGAGCAGATCCCTAAACATAGCACTTCGCAATAGCCACCATAAGTAACGGACATCGGATCGTTCTTTGTTAGGGAGGTATGCGGAATAGTGAATTGTAGCTGCGACGGGGTCAGCATTTTTATCCTCGTAGACAGCGATAGCACCTTTAGTTGCATTGATGCCAGATAGCACAAGGTCACCAGGTCGAATCAAAATCATGTCAGTTCTTGTATTTGTGTTAGATCGAAACTGAATTCGGCCGTCACCGAAGCCAATCTTAGCAACGATGCGGATTTCGCCCTTGGCCAGAATATCTGCAGAAGGTACCTCCTGGCGTTCTGCGAGCACTTCTCCCAGCGGGACCATCGACCAGGATTTGCTCATCGACCCCCCCCCTGTAACGCCTGCTTGATCTCTATCATAATCTCAGCAATGCGTTGTTCCTTTTTTAGAATGTCATCGGCCAGTTGCTCGGGGGGCAGATGCTCGAAATCCGCTTTGCCATGGGGGTTCTTGATGTCGAGATTCACGGATATGAGATTTCCGTTGTCATCGTACTTCAGCACATCATTGGCTGGGACTTTCCATGCATGATCGTTCTCCTCGCGGGTTTTCCACCACGCTAGGCAATCGGAAAACTCTTCAAACTGAATCGGCATAGTCTTGGTATACTGCTTTCGACCTTCGGGTAACGGCTGTTCGTAGTACCAGATTTCCTTTGTCGGGCCTGATCGATCAAAGAACAGCAAATTAGTAGGGATGCTGGTGCAAGGAGCAAAAACACCGTTAGGCAGCCTCACGATGGTGTGCAGGTTAAATTCCTTTAGTAGTTCTTCCTTGATGCGGGCACAGACACCGTCTCCGAAAAGAGTGCCGTTGGGTACGACCATGCCGGCCAGGCCTGGGCTGGCGTTTGAGTTTGCGCATGATGAGCTGGAGGAAGAGAAGGGCTGTTTCGGAGGTCCGCTTGTCTTCAGGGAAATTTCCGAGGATGCCCCGTTCCTCTTCGCCGCCGAAGGGTGGATTTGTCAGGATGATGTCCACCCGATCTTTGTCACCGATCTCCCTGAGAGGGAAACGCAAGCTATTACCAGAATCGATTTGCGGGGATTCCAGGCCATGCAGGAGCAAATTCATCTGGCAAAGGAGGTAAGGAAGGGGCTTGGGATCGGCGCCTAAGATAGTTCTCTTCTGCAGCGTTTCCCGATCCTCGACCGTTTTACATTGGCCCTCCAGGTGCTTGTAGGCTTCCACAATGAAGCCGCCTGTGCCGCAGGCCGGGTCGAGCACGGTTTCACCAAGGCGCGGGTCGATGACCTCGACCATAAAGCGCACGACAGGGCGCGGGGTGTAGAACTCTCCAGAATCACCGGCGGTATCTCGCATTTCCTTGAGCAACGACTCGTAAAGATGACCAAGGGTGAGAATCTCGTCTGAGGAATTAAAGTGAATGCCGTTGACCTTGTTGATTATATCCCGCAGGAGATAGCCGTTGATCATGCGGTTGATGGTGCCCTTGAAGACGGTGGCTATCACATCCCGGCGGTCACCGCCGTCTGCTCCTTGCAATCCACGCAGAAAGGCAAATAGGCCAGGGCCTTTTTTCCATCAGGTCGAACCGCCTCTTCGTTATTAACGAATGAAATTAATTCATCGCCAGTAATTCCATCTTCTCTAGAAGCCCAATCCCGCCAACGGTAGGGTGGCTCAATGCCTGGACGGAACTTCTCACCCCTCATGGCAGCCTCCTGCTCCCGGATCTGCTCCATGTCATCGAGGAACTTGAGGAACATGATCCAGGTAAGCATGGGCAGGCGATCCAGGTCACCGTTAAGGCCCTTGTCTTTCCGCATGATGTCACGTGCGGATTTGATCAGGGTACCGAGTTTTTGGGCAGTAGTGACAGGTTGGTCTGTTTTTTTAATTCGTGCCATAAATCTTGCGACAATTTCAAATTACA
>JAPUIL010000044.1 GCA_027297085.1 Verrucomicrobiota bacterium
TTGGTCACGTAGGATACTACGCTCCCGCACTTGCTTGCAATCTGCGCCTTGCTCCTCCTCACATCTCGATTTTTTGAAACGAATTAGGTAAGTAATCATGGATCCATTATTTGAATCCCGTCTTCTCATGAACCGTCGCCATTTCTTCGGCAAGGCCGCTACGGGCCTTGGAGCGGCCGCACTGGCTAGTTTGTTGGGAAGAGATATGTTGGCAGCTGAATCTTCCAGCCAATTTCCCAACTTTCCTGCCAAGGCGAAGCGGGTTATCTACCTCTTTCAATCCGGGGCGCCTTCTCAGCTCGACCTCTTTGACTGGAAGCCCGAAATGGCGAAAAAATTCGACACCGAATTGCCGGATTCCATACGAAAAGGCCAACGCGTGACCGGAATGACTGTAGGACAAAAGCGCTTTCCGGTGGCGCCTACCATTTACAATTTCAAGCAGCATGGCAACAGCGGCGCATGGGTCAGCGAGCTTATGCCCAACATTGGCCGGATAGCCGACAAGCTTTGCTTTATCAAGTCGATGCACACCGAGGCCATCAACCACGACCCGGCCATCACCTTCTTCCAGACCGGTTCCCAAATCGCAGGCCGTCCAAGCATCGGTTCCTGGCTTTCCTATGGTCTTGGCAGTATGAATGAAGATCTTCCGGCATTCGTGGCCATGATTTCAACCGGTACCGGACGGCCGGGCGGCCAACCGCTTTATGATCGTCTATGGGGTAGTGGATTTTTACCTACGACGCATCAGGGAGTGAAATTTCGCGGTGTTGGAGATCCAGTCCTATACCTGAATAATCCGCAGGGCATGGACCATACAACACGCCGGCGCATGTTGGACGATCTGAATGCGATCAATCAGCACAAATACGAAGAAGCGGGTGATCCTGAGATCGTCACGCGTATCACCCAATACGAACTGGCCTACCGCATGCAGACTTCGGTTCCGAATCTGATCGATATGTCTGACGAACCGGAGACCACTTTCGAAGCCTATGGACCCGAGTCTCGCAAGAAAGGCACTTATGCCAGCAATTGCATTCTGGCTCGGCGCCTGATCGAGCGGGACGTTCGTTTTGTGCAGCTCTTTCATATGGGTTGGGACCATCACAAGATATTGCCTATCCAGATAAAAGGACAGTGCTACGATACAGACCAGCCCACCGCGGCCCTGATCGAAGATCTTGAGCAACGTGGTTTGTTGGAAGATACCTTGGTCATATGGGGCGGTGAATTCGGTCGCACCATTTACGGGCAAGGCACTCTTACCGAAACTAACTATGGCCGGGATCATCACCCGCGTTGTTTTACAATCTTTCTTGCAGGTGCTGGTATAAAACAAGGTATCACCTACGGCGCTACCGACGAATATTGTTACAACATTACGGAAAACCCGGTGGATGTGCATGATTTGCATGCTACCTTGCTCCATCTTTTAGGAATTGACCATAAGCGCCTGACTTACAAATTCCAGGGTCGTCGCTATCGTCTTACAGACGTACATGGTCACCTAGTGAAAGATATTCTCGCTTAGTTTTTTTATCGAATTCAAACGTCGAATGTTATCTCTCTTCTCAAACTCGATCCATAGCCGGCTAAGGTATTTGTCCGTGGTGGTGCTGGTATTGGGTATAGTGGTTTTTTCAAGTTCATTCCTAGCCGCCAAAGAGCAAAAAGTGTCTTTCAACTTCGACATTCGGCCCATCCTGTCAGATGCTTGTTTTCTGTGCCATGGGTTGGATGCGGATGCACGCGAAGCGGACCTCCGGTTGGATAGACAGGAAAACGCGTATGCTGAGCGGGATGATTCTTCTCCGGCAATCGTTCCTGGAGATCCGGATGAGAGTCTTTTGATCTGGATGATCAACCAGGAAGATGAAGAGGATCGGATGCCGCCCCAAAAGCATCCACGTTCTTTAACCGGGGAGGAAAGGGATCTTTTCCGAAAATGGATAGAGCAGGGGGCTGAATATGAAAAGCATTGGTCCTTTATGCCGCCGGTATCAGAAGGATTTCCCCTTGTTTCAAATACAAACTGGCTCAGAAATCCTATCGACGTGTTTGTATTGAAACGCCTTGAAGAGGAGGGGCTTTCACCTTCGGAACCAGCGGCCAAAACCATTTTGATCCGGCGATTGACTTTCGACCTGACTGGTTTGCCGCCCACGTTGGAAGAAATCGATGCATTCCTGAACGACAACAGCTCGGGTGCCTATGAGCATCTGGTGGATGACTTGTTGAGCCGAGTGAGTTACGGGGAGCGAATGGCAAACGAATGGATGGACGTAGCCCGGTTTGCCGATAGTCATGGTTATAGTCAGGACTTTATTCGCGATATGTCGCCCTACCGGGATTGGGTTATTGAAGCCTTTCACCAGAACATGACTTTCGATCAATTTGTGGAATGGCAAATGGCAGGGGATTTATTGCCCAATGCCACGCGTTCCCAGAAGGTGGCTACAGGTTTTAATCGTCTTCATCCTCAAAACACCGAAGGGGGAATAGTGAATGAGGAGTTCCGGGTCGAGTATGTGGCAGACAGGGTGCAAACTCTCGGGGCTGCTTTTTTGGGTGTGACGATGGAATGCTGCCGCTGCCATGACCACAAATACGATCCCATCACGCAGGAAAACTTTTATCAGCTGTTCAGTTTCTTTAACAACGTTGACGACTCCGGACAGATCAGTTTTGAGTCCTCTGATATGCCGGTGCCGACCTTGATGTTGCCTAGGGAACAGGAGACGCAAATGTTGGAAATTCTGGATGAACGGATAGAAGTACAGGTCGCGGAACTTGAGCGCATTTATAAAAATTCTGAGAGAGCTTTCCGCGATTGGAAAAACAAGAACAGAGATCTTTCTATGGATCTTTCAGGAGCAGACGCGCTGGTAGCGTATTTCCCTTTGATGTCTGAGGATACTACCGCATCGATTGCCAATGTCTTGAACCCGGAATCATCCGGAAAAGTTTTGTTTGGAGCCCAGCTTGATGAAAAAGACGGTCCCGCACTCGAACATGCAGCCTATGAAGATGGTATCGGATTACGACTCAACGGCGATGATCTCCTCTATTTTCCAGGGGTTAATTTTTTCAGGCGAGCCATACCGTTTTCAGTAGGAATCAAGGCCTGGATTCCAGAAGGGGTGGAAGAAGGGGTTTTGTTTCATTTTAACAAGGCAGGGATACTTTATAATTACAAAGGTTTTGAGGTGTCACTCCTCGACGGTCATTGGGAGGTCCGTATGGCCCATACATTTCCTTACAATTCAATCCAACTGGTTAGCGAACATCCCCTAGAAAAGGAAAAATGGCAACATGTGATGCTCACCTACAACGGTTCTTCCGAGGCGAACGGTTTGACGCTCTATGTGAATGGTGAGCCCTTAGCTATGGAGGTCAGACGAGACAGACTCTATAAGAATATTCTCTCCAACAAAAAGGGTGTACAAAAGGAGATTGGATTGAAGGTGGGCGCTCGCTGGAGAAGCCGAGGGTTGCCAGGGGCAATGGTAGATGATGTCCGCGTATATGATAGAAAGCTTAGCAGGCTCGAAGTAGCTTACCTTGGTGGAGATAAGGATTACGATTATGATCAGGATGATGATTTTTTTCTGAACCGGTATCATGAACCTTATCGGCGGGCATTGAAGGCATTGGCCGAATTGAGGTCCGAACGCAACGAACTGAATGAAACGATTCAGGAGGTTATGGTGATGGACGAGCTGCCGGAACCACGACAAGCCTATGTTCTCTACCGAGGAGCCTACGATAATCGCGGAAAACCAGTTTCACCGGATACGCCTTCGGTTATTCTGCCTTTTGACGAAGGTTTGCCCAAAAACCGGCTAGGATTAGCCAGGTGGTTGCTGGATCCTGATCATCCTCTTACAGCCCGCGTTACCGTCAATCGCTACTGGCAGATGTTGTTTGGTCATGGAATCGTGGGTACGCCGGAAAACTTTGGAAACCAGGGACAATTACCCACGCATCCGAAGTTGCTGGATTGGTTGGCCAAAAACTTTGTCGATACTGGTTGGGATGTGAAGGCGACCATGAAACTGATAGTTATGTCGGCTACCTACCAACAATCCTCCAGAGGAACGCCTGAATTGATGGCCGAGGATCCGGAAAATCTGCTTCTGGCGCGTGGACCGTCCGTCCGTCTATCTGCGGAAATGCTTCGTGACAATGCTTTGGCCGCCAGTGGTTTACTCGTTACCAAAGTGGGCGGTCCCAGTGTCTACCCCTACCAGCCGGAGGGATTGTGGAGCATGAACAAAGGTGAGTATATACAGGGAAGCGGAGAGGATCTTTATCGGCGAAGTTTATATACAGTCTGGAAACGAACGGTGCCTCCACCATCCATGAAGAACTTTGATGCTCCAAATCGTAGTTACTGTGTGGTAAAACGGCAACAAACCGACACCCCGTTACAAGCTCTGTCACTGATGAATGATCCGCAGTTTGTAGAAGCATCGCGTAAATTGGCTGAGAAATTGATGGGCATGAGCGACGATTTGAATGAACGGCTTATTCTTGCCTATCGCCTATTAACATCCCGTGCTCCCAATGAAAAGGAATTGAGTCTGTTGCGGAGTCTCCTGGCCGAATTGACTGCCTCCTATGTCCAAAAACCGGAGAAAGCGGCGACATTGCTGACTATCGGTGATTCAGCTGTAGATGAGGCGCTTAGCAAACCTATACTTGCCGCTTACTCTATGGTAGTCAGTATGATCATGAATCACGATGCGGCGGTAGTAAAACGATGAACAAATTCCAAGTTGTAGGAGGGGCTTTACGCCCCGATTGCTCGGAGGCAAACAAAAGGGATCGCGGCATAAAGCCGCTCCTACAGTTTTAGGTTAGTTATGAGCCTTCCCGAACAATTTCACTATCTGAATCGTCGTCAGTTTTTGACGAAGTCTTCTCTGGGGCTGGGCGCGGCGGCTCTATCAATGCTGGAAAATCCCTCCAGTGTATTTTCGAGTACCCAATATCCAGGTACAAAGGGAATGTTAGGAAAACCCCACTTTGCCGCCAAAGCTAAACATGTGATCTATCTCTTTCAAAGCGGGGGGCCATCGCAACTGGAGTTGTTTGATTACAAACCCATGCTCGAGCGGATGCATGGTGAGGAGCTACCCGATTCCGTGCGCCAAGGGCAGCGGCTTACCGGAATGAGCACCAATCAGTCGTCCTTACCTCTGGTTCGGTCAATATTTGATTTCCAACAGTACGGGCAAACCGGCACCTGGGTCAGTGAGTTGATGCCGCACACCGCGAAGATTGTGGACGACCTTTGCTGGATTCATTCAATGCACACGGAGGCGATCAACCACGATCCCGCTATTACTTTTTTCCAAACCGGATCGCAGATTGCCGGCCGTCCCAGTATCGGAGCTTGGCTAGATTATGGTTTGGGAACGGATAATAATGACCTGCCTTCTTTTGTCGTTATGATTTCCAAGAATGGGGGAGGTCAGCCGTTATATGCCCGCTTGTGGGGAAATGGCTTTCTTTCGTCACGTCACCAGGGTGTGCTATTTCGCTCAGGAGAAGACCCCGTGTTGTATTTGAACCCACCTCCTGGCCTGGATGAGCACGACCGCGCGCAGATCATGGATTATTTCAAACAACTCAATCAGATTCAATTCGAGTCCTGGGGAGATCCGGAGATCCATTCACGAATTGCTCAATACGAAATGGCTTATCGCATGCAAATGTCTGTTCCGGAAGTAACGGATGTGTCGGACGAACCGGATACTATTTTTGAAATGTATGGAGAGGATGCCCGTGATCCTGGTACCTACGCGGCCAATTGCTTGATGGCTCGTCGTTTGATTGAAAAGGATGTGAAGTTCGTCCAACTCTACCACCAAGGGTGGGATCACCATGGCAACCTGCCCAAAGGAATTCAAAGCCAAGCCGAGAAAACAGACCAAGCCTCCGCCGCATTGGTAATGGACTTGAAACAGCGCGGTCTGCTGGATGATACGCTCGTCATTTGGGGCGGTGAATTCGGACGCACCAATTACTCTCAAGGTAAACTAACGGCTACCGATTATGGCCGGGATCACCATCCACGTTGTTTCACCATATGGATGGCCGGGGCCGGAGTGAAACCGGGTTTCCATTACGGAGAGACCGACGACTTCGGCTACAACATCACGGTCGATCCGGTTCATGTGCACGACTTCCAGGCCACCTTACTCCACCTTCTCGGCATCGACCACAAACGCCTCACCTACAAACATCAGGGCCGGCGGTATCGGCTCACCGATGTGCACGGCCATGTGGTGAAAGATATATTATCTTAAGGCAGAAGGCAGAAGGCTGAAGGATGAATGGTTGGAGTTCTGGGACGTGCAATTCGCAGTTTCCGTCCGACGCTTTCGGCTATGGAGGATCGAGGGAAGCTGCTCTACATAATGATTTCGATTGCCTGATGTAGCAAACTTGTTCGCGACTCGAACGTCAAACTGGTCGCGAACAAGTTTGCTTACAGTTGAGGATCCGAATCGAAGTGTAGGAGGGGCTTTACCGTGTCGCGGCGAAGCTCTTGAGCGAAGACGGACGCCCCGATCCTATGGCGATGCTGCTTGTAAGAAAATTAAGTTTATTGGATCACGGCATTCTTCTTCCCAGACCCCTCCTCTACAAATCATACGCTATCTTGTACTTCGGACGGAGGATCTTGTTGAAGACATAGGA
>JAPUIL010000440.1 GCA_027297085.1 Verrucomicrobiota bacterium
TCTGGAGTTCTTAGTGATGGTTTCCTGTGCGATGTTTATTCAATGAAACCAATTGAAAACATTTTTGGAAAATGCGTACAGATCGTTGGAGCCATAAGCAAAGGGGTGGACACAGCAACCCTTTGGTTAACCTTTATAGCACTCATGCTTTGGGCCTTTTTGTCTACACAGGCAGTGATTGGAAAACAATCGTTATGGTGGCTACTCCTGGGGCCGCTAATCCTCATCGTATTCGGAGTCATTCGGGAAGTCGGTTGGGAGGCTCGTCATGAGCTTGCCAAAAATCCTGTTATAAAGTTGGGCGGCAATCTGGTATCTTTGCTGCGAAATGGGTTCGCTTTGATGGCAATGCTGCATCTGGGACAAACCATAAATAAAGCTATCGAACATGACTCTGGTCTTACTCCGTGGCAGGCACTTTGGAAAATAATATTAGGTGGGTAGGCTGCTTCGATCATTCGCTCGCCATCCCACTGATCCAGACAATCTACCCTTGCTCATGAAAACCAGGCACCTAGTTTAATTTCAGCTATGAAAATTATTTGGAGCACACTTTTCCTTATTGCCTTTTGCAGTCCCCTACTGGCCCAGACCGACAAGCCGGTATTTAAAAATCTGGATGTATTCGAGTTGGAATATGCGAACGATCCTAGGATCTCTCCGGATGGAAATACCATTGTCTACGTAAGACGTGGAATGGATATCATGACCGATAAAAGTTTTGGGCGCTTATGGATCTTAAACAAGCATGGCACGGGACATCGGAAACTCACATCGAGAGAAGTGAATGAGTCCCATCCAAGATGGTCTCCCAGCGGAGATCGAATTGCCTTTGTCAGTTCAACCGATAACGGAAGCGAAATCTATGTGCTATGGACCGATTCGGGCCAGTTGGCAAAGATCACACAATTGGACGGATCTCCCTCGGGACTCAGCTGGTCACCCGACGGAAAATGGATAGCGTTTTCGTTGAAGATTCAGGAGAAACACGCCGAACTGGTAAAACCACCGAAGAAACCCAAAGATGCGAAATGGGCGGAGGCCCCTCGGGTAACCACTTTGCTGAAACATGAACAAGATGGCTCCGGGCACATTTCTCCGGGATTCCATCATTATTTTATCGTTCCTGCGGATGGAGCCACACCACGGCAGGTAAGCTCAGGAGAGTTTCATCACCGAGGGGCATCTCAATGGACTCCAGATGGTAAGTCTCTGGTCTTTTCATCCAACCGAAATGAGAACTGGGAATTTGAATTTCGAAATTCAGAGATCTACAAGCTCGATCTAGCAGACGGATCCATCAAAGCGTTAACCGACCGGAATGGTCCGGATTTCAGTCCGGCAATTTCTCCGAATGGAAAGCAAATCGCCTACCTGGGATACGACGACAAGATTCAAACCTACCAGATTAACAGGCTCTATTTGATGAACTTGGATGGGTCGGGAAAACGGGAGCTTGAGCTAAACCTCGACCGGAGTGTTTCAAATCCAAACTGGGATGCCGAAGGTAACGGAATCTACTTTCAATACGATAACCACGGGAACACTAAGATTGGTTATTTTAGCCTGAACGGAAACGTAGAAAAAGTGGTCGACAATCTTGGTGGAACCACCGTTGGAAGACCATACGGAGGAGGATCGTACACGCTGTCCAAGAATGGAACCATTGCCTTCACCTATTGTACACCGTATCATCCCGCCGATGTGGCAATTGTGAAAAAAGGAGGACAATCAAATATTCTCACGAGACTGAATAATGATCTTTTAAATCATCGAGAACTTGGTCAAGTTGAGGAAGTCTGGTATACTTCTTCCTTCGATCAACGGTCTCTCCAGGGATGGATTGTAAAACCTCCCAAATTTGATGCATCGACGAAATATCCGCTGATGGTAGAAATCCATGGTGGCCCGGTTTCGAACTATGGGGATAGGTTTTCAGCAGAGATGCAATTGTCGGCAGCTGCTGGTTACGTTGTTTTCTATCCAAACCCAAGAGGAAGCACCGGCTATGGAGAAGCGTTCGGAAATCTGCTTTATAACAATTACCCCGGAGACGATTATCAGGACATCATGGATGGCGTAGATGCCATGATCGACAAAGGATATATCGACGAAGACCATTTGTTTGTCACCGGCGGAAGCGCCGGAGGAATCATGACCGCCTGGATCATAGGAAAAAACAACCGGTTCAAGGCGGCCTCGGTTGTCAAACCGGTTATGAACTGGATCAGCAAAACGCTGACAGCCGACAACTACTATGGATATGCCAATTACAGGTATCCCGGACAACTGTGGGAAAATTTTGAGGGTTATTGGAAGTTCTCCCCCATTTCATTAGTAGGGAATGTGGAAACACCTACTTTAGTCATGGTTGGGATGTCCGATATGAGAACACCCATTTCGGAGGCAAAACAACTATACCACGCGCTTAAGCTTAGAAAGATTCCTACCGCATTCGTGGAAATTCCAGGCTCCTACCATAACATCGCTAATCGACCCAGCCAGCTGATCACCAAAGTCGAACACACACTCGCCTGGTTTGAGAAATATAGAGAAGAATGATTTTCACTTCAATCACCCCATTGAAATAAAACAGAATACTAACTTAGCATGAAATCATCGATAATCACACTCGCCTGTCTGGTCAGCACTCAACTTGCCTTTGCTTTGGAACGACCAGGGGTGGAATTTCAAATCTTTCAGTTCCCCGCCGACGCTATCCCTCGGATCGACGCCAAGACTGACGATTGGGACATCGTCCCCGAATCCTATGCTATCGGCACCGACCAGCTACGCGATGTGGTCATAAACCCCGGAGCCAAGGTCGATCCCAAAACCCTCGACGTCAAGGTGAAGGTCGGGTGGGTGAACGGCATTAACCAGCTTTATTTTCTCTACGAAGCCTACGACGACTATTGGGACTTCGCCCTCGCTAACCGCCACAACGATATTTTTGAGTTGGTCATCGATGCCGATCTTTCGGGTGGACCATTCATCTCACGAATGCATCCCAATAAGGACCTTACTCCAATGGAGGCACATCTGTCCTTCCATGGCGTCCACGCCCAAAACCATCACATCAACACACCGCACGAGGGCCAGGACTGGAACTTTGTCTGGGGTAGCCAACCCTGGATCAAGGACCTGCCCTACGCAAACGCTGCTTATTCCTACGACTTCAAGCCAGGTGAGAGCGGAAAGCTGACTCTGGAATTCTGGATAACGCCCTTCGACCACGCCCCACCCGATCCAGCCCGAGCCATCGTCTCGAAGCTCATCGAAAACGAAATCATCGGCATGTCGTGGGCCATCCTCGACTACGACGACGTCGAACATACCGACAATCGTTCCTATACGGGATTCTTTAGTCTATCTCATGAATTCGATATGATAGGAAACGGAAACCATATGGTGGCCTTTCGTTTAATGCC
>JAPUIL010000441.1 GCA_027297085.1 Verrucomicrobiota bacterium
TCAGGACTTGGTAGCGACGGGCCAATGGGTTTGCCCAACTTGGCTGCCATTTCTGAGGTCTCGATCTTATCGAGAGACTGTTGAAAAAGCGCTTCCAGAGCCTTTTTGGTTTCGTTCAGAAGTTTACCGATCTTCGGTTTATCTTCCTTCGGCACCTGTGCCATGCCGCGCATAGCCAGGGTAAGCGAACCATTGGGGCCCACAAAACAGGCTTTAAATGCTTCAAATTCCGGGCGGGTATGAACCGATGGGATTCCTTCCTCAGCCTCGGATACTAAGGCCTTGAGTGTATCCTCCATGGAGCTGTTCGGGGCAAATATGTCTTAGTCGTCTGCCTCGGATTAAGCTCCTTGAGCTTCTTTAGCCTTATTAATGAGGGCGATAAACGCGGTCTCATCATGAATGGCCAATTCCGAAAGCTGTTTCCGATCGAGTTCGATCCCGGCTTTCTTCAGTCCATTCATAAATCGGCTGTAAGTGGTGTCGTAAGCTCGGCACATGGCGTTGATCCGGACAATCCAGAGTGCGCGCCATGTACGTTTCTTGTTTTTCCGGTCGCGAAAAGCGTATTGCTGGCCGTGGTTGACGGCTTCGTGGGCATAACGGAAAAGGCGGGAACGATTTCCCCAGTAACCTTTTGCCTGCTTAAGAACGCGCTTGCGGCGTCTACGGGATGCGGGTGCGTTGGTTGCTCTAGGCATGTTTCTAAGTTTCCTTGGTGTTAAAACCGGCAGGCCGCCTAATAAGTGTCGCCTGAACGGTCAGTTTATAAGATGTATCTAAGTACGGTTGCTGTGTGGAAGTGCTTTGTGGACAATAGCAGAAAAACCCTTGGAGGTTTCCTTATCCTGGCCGCTGCGACGCTTCTGCTTCACAGACTTGTTAGACAGCAGGTGACGACGGTTCGGGCTGCGGCGCATAACCTTGCCTGTTCCAGTGATCTTGAAACGTTTTGCAAAGGACTTTTTTGTTTTTTGCATAGGAATTACGGAAAAGCGGTCCAATAAAGCTACCCCAACTTCCGTTGTAAAGGGTGAAATGGCGGTTTTCGAAGGGAAAATTGCGCCCGTCCATCAGATCGGCCTGACCCCTCTGGTAAGGCCATACAATTATCCCCACTCAATGGCGAGAGAACCTGACAGTAAAGAACCCCGGAGCAAGCTCCGAGGCATTTGAAATTGCAAATTTGAGAATAAACAGGTTCATCCTGCTCAAATTAACTGAGGTATTCCCTAATGGTAACACCTGGCTCGGAACCGGTCAGCAAGTAGACGTGTGTATCGGTCACCCATCCGCCTGTTTCCAGGTCGTGACTCACCAGCACTTTATCCAAATCAGTTATTGCCTCTTCGCTAAAGCCGTCCCGTTCAGCTATAAACATGTGAATTATTTTACCATCGTCCCTGTGGAAGCAGACCAATGAAACATCCTGTCCACGCCAGGTCATCTTTTTGCAGCCGATAGGCTCCTTGGCGGCAAGCGCTGCGGGAATGGACTCATACATGGGCGAATCCTTCTTCTCCAGCCATTTGGCAATATTGCCCAGATCCTTGTCCAGATAATCCAAGGTGAAGTACGAGCCTGCAATGAAGTAAGCCATGCCCTCACGGAACGTAGCGTATTCATGCATTTTGCTGTTGTAGTTGATGGTGTATTTCCAAAATCCGCCAACTCCGATAATAAGCACCGCGGCTAAGGCGGATGCATAGCGCACAAAACGGATGACCGTGTTGCGCCTCTGTTTACGATAGTCTGCCAAAAGAGTCTCCTTTAGGCCAACAGGCGGCTGTGCTTCGCTGAGCGTCTGCTTTACCTGGCGATCGAAGGCCAACTGGTTTTCAAACCATTCGGACAGTTCCGGATCGTGATCCAGAAGATTGAGTGCTTCCAGCATATGTGGGTCGGAAAATGGCTCTTTATCGCTTTGGTAAGCGCTGAGTATTTGTTTTGCTTCTAAGGTATCCATGATCACTTCGGGTTAGACATTGCCCTTCTTTGCGTTTGGTTGCGGGTCTTTCAATTGTTTGTAGAGTTCTGCTTTACCTCGATAGAGACGCGACATCACGGTCCCCACGGGCAGATCGAGTAACTCGGCTATTTCCTGGTAAGAATAATGTTCAAAATAGAAAAGAGTCAGTGGAACTCTGAGAGATTCTTTTAATGATTTGAGGGCTGAGAGCACTGCTTCACAATCGATCCCGACGCCAATCCCGGTGGGCTCAGCGACAAAAGAATCAGCCGAAGATTCTTCGTACTGAATTTCCGGGTGGCGAGTAATGCGTCGTTTTTGGTCGATAAATTGGCGGTAAAGGGTGGAAAAAAGCCAGCTCTTCACTTTGGAGATATCTCTGATCTTCGAGTGCCCCTTGGCTAACTTGAGAAAAGCTTGCTGAACCAGATCTTCAGCGTCTACTCCATTTCGCGCCAGATTGAGTGCGAAATAGTAGAGATTTTGGTAATGCTGGTCGACGACTCCTTCGAAATCTTTCATACGCGATACCTCAGGTCTGGGTAGCAGTCAGCACAGGTTGTCTGGTCCGACAGTTGAATGAGTGATGCCATCAATATTTTGACGCGTGGTTCCTATACTTATTCATTAAGATTCTGAACTTTATTGGGAAAAAGGTTTAGAAGATGCAGAATTGTGAGTACAGAGAGAAAAATTGAATTTCCAGCAGGCAGAATCGTCTTGTTTGCAGGTCCCTACATGACTCCAAAGATGAAACATAATCTCGACACTAACCTACGCTTGAATGTTGGACTACTGTTAGCCGCCGTTTTGCTTTTCGCTGGGTGCGCCCACGTGCCGGTGTACGAACAGGAATTAGTTTCCAAGGTGGGAATGACACGATCGGATTCCATGGTGGAGGGGGACCGGATTAACCTGTTATCGCAAATCGAGCCCGGAAGCTCTGTGTCGGGAGGAGCCGTCGCTGCCGGATGTACGGCATGTCGTTAAAAGCTGATGGGTCGCAACTTTCAATTGACAACTCGCATACCGATGGGATTGGCATGGGCGCTTTTATTTGCAGTTGTGCCGTTGGGTTACGGTTTCACCCCAGTCAACATGGAATCGGGTGTGGAATGGGTGGATGCGGATGACATTTCTCTCCTGCAAGTGAGTTGGGGAGAAGATTTCGAAACAGGAACCTGGGAATCATCGGTAAGTCTAGCCTTCGGACATTACGGTATGGATTATCAACCGGTGCCTTTTGACTTTCAGGGCGAGGAGACGCGGCGGAGTGAGAGAAATCTGTCACTACAGTTCAATACGCGCAACCAGGTTAACAACCATACATGGATAATTGCGGGAGCTGGGGTCTATGACGGATATACGAATTATCGGTCGGTGTGGTTGGACGAATACTACCGGCAGCAGTACAGTGAACTGTTTGGTTTTCCGGGTGCTGAAAATTACGTGGAGGCCGATCCAAAAGGAATCAATGGCACTGCGGGTGTGAGGTGGTCGTATCTGTCTGGCTCCGGATTTGCGGAATTGAATGTATCCCGGCTTCGTGACGACGTGTCCCCCGGTTATGAAATAGATTTTGATGGTCTTCGCCGAGGAGAACTCACTCTGGCCACTGCCGCAATCAGCTTGTCCACCGAAAATGTGCTAAGCAAAAGAGTGAGATCCTTTTTTGAAGTTAGAGCTTCGAAAACTACGGCCCGTTCGACTCGGTACGGAGCAGAGTTTGCCCTAAATGTCGCTATGGGCGAAAATTGGGTTTCGCGGTGGAATGTTGGAGGCGCCACTGAGGATCCTCAATTTGATGCCTACTACGGTGGAGTCGCACTGGAGTATCAGGCGAACGACAATCTTTCCTGGTTCGTCGATGCGCGCTACTACGAAGATACCGGTGAAATTGAAAACGCCCTCTTGTTTACCAGTGCTGCTCCGGGGCTGATCAGTAACCGTTTTGGTATTGGGCTTCGTTGGATAGGCGACAGCTGGTCATCGCGACTCTATGTCGCCCCGCTTGATACCAACTATGAACCGACTCGTGAAAGTACGGACTTTTTTCAAAACCTCTACCTCGACCGCGATTGGACCGTGTTTCAATTTGCCGTTGGTCGATCTCTGTAGACTGATGAATGTTACAAAAAAAAATCTGTTTTTAACTAAAGTGCGTCTTCATTATGTTTGGTTATCGATGCTTTGTTTTGTAACCGCTGTCCAAGGACAGAGTTATGAGGTAGGCAACATAGTTGAGAATTTTACCCTCATCAACAGGGCGAATGGAGAAGAAGTGAGTCTGTATGATTTTGAGGGAAAAGTAATTTTCCTGGAGTGGTTTGCCTGGTGGTGCCCCTTCTGCCGGGCTGCTGCTGCCGAGATTGGGCCGGGTATAGTCGATTACTATGAAGACCGAAACGGAAACCCCGGCGGAGTGCCGGTTATGCACGTTGGGCTGAATCTCCAAGGAGGTGCCGAAACTTCTACTCAGAATTTTATCGATTTCTATGGCCTGTCCTTTGTTTTGAATGATTTCAATCGAGCAGTGGCCAATCGATTCCAAAGCAGCAACCAGCCGATTTTTGCTATCATCAATGGTCTGGCTAATTCGCCCAGTCATGACCAATGGGAATTACTCTACTCCCATTTGGGCTATTTAGATTTGAGTCAGCCCATCGATGAGTTTCGTACTGCTATCAACAGCGTTGCCGCAGCGGCGGAAGTTCCTGGCTACCAAAGCTACCTCGATGACCTGGGCGTAGCGGAACACCAACGAGCGGAAACGGACGATCCGGACTTCGATGGTGTTCCCAATGTGTTTGAGTACTTTTCAGGTACCGATGCGTTGGATACGAGTTCCTTTTCTAGGCCTGTCAACAAACTCATGTCCATTGGTGAGGTTCAGTACCACGTTCTCGAATACGTCCACAATCCGGAAACAACCGATGTGTCCGTGGAAGTTCAATTTAGCAATCATCCCGACTTCAATTTTCTGAATGCATCAGTTCCTTTTATGACTGAACTCCTGGAAGATGGTTTGGAAAAAGTAGCTATCCGTTCCGGCGAACCCGCCGGAGCAGGCAGTGAGTTTAGTCGACTGCTGTTCAGCTCGAATGAGCAGTGATCCAATTATTCCTTGATTAACGGAAGAGATACTCCCTACTCTGACAATCTAAACCACCAACATCCCCCATTTGCCAAACACCCTCCAATGCAGTATTCTTTTACCTCTATGAGGAAGCGACTTGCAGCTGTAGCACTCATTTTTCACGTTGCATTCGCTCATTCCTCGTTTGCCCAAACAGAATTGTACGTTCAATATAAAGGAGAGGAACAAACTCTCTACTATATGACCGACAAAGACCCGTACGTCCTCATAGACGGAAAAAGGAAAAGGGGAGACTGGAATGAAAGCGGCATGAGATCCGGAGAGGGATTTGTAACCACAAAAGTGCTACGTCTCGAAAAATCCGACAAAGGCTCTGGTAAAAAGCGTTCAGATGGCGACATCTTGTTTAAATATGAAATTGAGCTCACGGCCGATAGGGACCTGAACTACTGCTTTGGAGTCCTGATCTACCTGGTTAACGGAAATCCAACCACTTTTTATAAATCTATAGGTAAGCTTCGTCAGGGAAGCCCGAAGAAAATAAAATTTGAAACCACTGAAATAGTTTCCCAGGTGGGCAATTTCCACATCTTTTCCGAAGGGCAGGAGATTCTGGCTACGGGCGTCGAAGAAGGGAAAGCTCCCCTGGGCACTTTTCTGGCGGCCGTTGACCGTCTCAAGCCAGGGCAGGAACTAATGCTCATTGCTCCATTCAAACCTATACCAGTCTTCGCACTACTGGGACACCGCGGCTTTAAGCATGAATCCAAACCCCTGGATAAAGGAGGTTGGCAAATAACGTTTAGACCGTGTGGCAAAGAGATCTAAGTAGCTCTCTTTAAATAGCAGCCAAGCTAACCATTTACCGGTTTGATTCGAGGCTTCGATAAATTTCCACTGAGCATTTCACTGCCACAAAAGTATATTTCAAGATTCGCCAGCGACGCCAGCTCGGCGCACAGTTCTTGGTCCAATTAAGAGTAATTTTCAAACGGTCGTAGTCTCCCTGCTCGCCCCGAATCCAAATCTCTCTGCTAATCTCCTCCATCTGATCGAGCATCTCGGCAGCGTGATCCAATGACCCATTGGATAAAACAAGTTGTATGATTCCTCGAGCAACACTCTCATCATCGGGATTGGGGCCAGCGGCATTTTTGATTTCCTCTTGCCGCTTCTCGATAAACCGTTCAACCAACGGAACATACTTTTGCAATTTTCCATTGTTCCAGCGATCTTCCAACACAAGAAGCTCTACGGGGCGAAAGGTTAAATCATGGTATTTACTAAGATCTTCTTCCATGCGCAGCTAAATGGATTAAATTGGAAGGAAATAGTCTAAAAATAGATCGAGTGATCGAGCTCCTAATTTTTAATTTTTAAAGCATTGTTTAGGAATACTTTATACACTCCGTTTTTTGAGTCATACTGACTCAGGAAATCGCCTCGTACCTGCGATTTAGTTCAAGTATTTGCCCTCGAACTATTTGCGTAATCCTGGCAGGAGGAGGATTTAAAAACCAGGGACATATTATTCTTCCCGAAGAGAATCGCGAACGTGTTCCACTGTGCAATCTCTATGTAACCATGTTGCAGCACTTGGGCATGGAGACGGATGTCTTCAACGCTGGCACCGGCACCTAAAAACCCTTTGTCTAACTCGCCCGTAATAAGATGAACCGGTTTATTACCACCAGCACCAGCCTGCTTCTGACAACCCTCAGTGGTTTTGCTTACACCGGCGTCCAACTCGAATACGAGGTTCGTCCGTTCATGAAGCAATATTGTTATACCTGCCACGGCGAAGAAAAACAGAAATGAGACCGGCGCTTCGACACACTCTCCTCCGATTTACCGAACGTCGATGCGTTGACGAATTGGCAGGATATCCTCGACTTGCTGAACTTGGGAGACATGCCGCCGAAAGCGGCAGATCTTCGTCCTGAAGATTCGGAAATCTCCAAAGTCGTAAACACTCTGACGGACTCCATCGCGGAAGCTCATGCCCTAAGCCAGGACCAAAGCCCCCAGCCAGTTCTCCGTCGACTAAATCGTAGGGAGTATCTGAATACAGTTCGTGATCTCTTCGGATTTAACATGACTCTGTTTGATCCAAGCACCGGGTTTCCCGAAGATGATGAGAAGCACGGGTTCGACAACCTGGGCGCTACTTTAGTCACTTCCAGTTACCTGCTGGAAAACATTTTAGGCGCTCCCCCAGCACCTCCTCCGCCTGATGTGGAACCCTTGGAACCGGATATTAGGGGTGCAACCAGTATCCGCGAACAATTACAGAAGCACAGAAAAGTCGCCACCTGCGCTGAGTGTCATGCCAAAATCGATCCGCTGGGATTCGCATTGGAAGGCTTTAATGCGGTGGGTGGCCAACGAAGATTCTACGACGACAATGGTAAGGTAAAGGTGGATACGAGTGGCAATTTTCCGGATGGCACAGAATTCGATGGCATCGAGGGCCTCAGATTTATTCTGTCGGGACGTAAAGACCAATTCGCGCATTGCCTGACTGAAAAACTGCTTACCTATGCGACCGGTCGCGAAATGACTGTCAGGGATCGCTCGCACATCGATGCTATAACCACAATCCTGAAAAACAAAGGTTACGGATTACAGGACCTGGTATTGGAGATCATTTCCAGTGAACCTTTCCGTATCACGGGTCGGTCAACTACTTTGGCCAGGAACTAAAAATACAGAGTTCCTCGTTTACCAAGCTGGGCAGGTTAAATCAGCTTTCCTAAACCGTAAATGCTCCTAGCAGCACGATTTGTATTGAGGAGATGGGTGCTAGACTAACTTACCGTCGTGCACGGCTGCAGTCGTCCAATCAGATCTGACGATTGCCGAGCCCCATAATTAAAATTTACCTCGATATCGGGCAAGGCATCTAATTCCAGATCAAAATTCCGTATCAGGTTGGCCATTACAATGGGCATGTGGATACGCGCCAGGTTCATGCCCAGACAAATATGGGAACTTCCACCGAATGTGCCATGCGCTTTTTTTGGATACTCGTTTTCAATCCATCGCGATGGTTTGAACCGTGAAGATTCTTCATAAATTTCGTCCAGGAAATGAGTCAATGTATGCAGGTGAAGCACTCGTGTCCCAGCCGGTAAATCATAACCTTCGAACTCCAAATCCTGGGCACATAGCCGGGGCATCACTGGAGCAGCCGGGAATATGCGCTCCATTTCCATGATTGTGGCTTTCAATTTCGGAAATCGGTCCATACCACGAAGCAGATGTTCCGGTTCATAGTCGCTGACTTCTTCCTGCAATTGCTGGTACCAATCTGGATCTTCCTGCAAGTAACGCAAACCACAGTTTAAAGTCCTGGCCGTATTTCCGGTTCCCGCCATCAAAAGCAGGTAGGCTTCAGGAATCCACTCATCGATATCCGGCAGGCTCTCACGCTCTTCTTTATGATCGATAATGGTTTGGAAATTGTCTTCTTCCCGGTGCCCCGCCAGACGCTTTTCGACCAGCGTTCTCAAATATCCAAATACGAAGGCTTTAAGTTCCAGAAAATCCGAACGGCCATAGTAGACCTTCCGTTGCTCCGCCGTCTTGGTGATGCCCGGCAGGAATTCTTCTTCAAATTTAATAAACTTGCGGCGCTCCTCACCGCTCAGCTCGGCGATTAACACCGATTTGGAATTGGCTTCGGTCAAAGCTTCCATGAAGAGGTCCATCAAACTCCAAGTCTCCCCTGCTCTTTCCGTGAGAAACTGCCGGACAACGGCGTCGATAGTTGGAATTTGGCGAGCAATCAGGCTCATGGCAAATCCCGGTTTCAACGCCTTTCTTTTAGCCCTATGTGCCGGACCATCCATTTGGGTCACATGGGTCGACCCCATGACCTCTCGAAAGCCTTTCTGAGGATCTTCGTAGTTCCAACGATCGGGGTGACCCCATGCCCACTCATTTGCTTTTAAACCGCCGACGCACACCCAATCTTCACCACGATAAAAAACACGATAAATAGGACCTAACTTCTCATATGCTGTCAGATGATCAAACTGTTCGATTTCCTTTTCATATTCGGAATGATCCAGACCAAGCCTATCGTAATGAGGAATGGAGTCGAAAGATGACATGCCCTTAAAAAAGCAGATCCGATTCGGCGGAGCGAGCGGAAACTGGGAAGTCATACTTTTACAAAAAAGCACCCAGACGTCAGACCCGGGTGCTTTGGAAAAGTGTTGTTTATATAATCTACTTTTTGGCGTTTCTTTCAATCGCTTCGGCGATCACCTGTTCGGAGATATTTCTCGGACACGGTTCATAGTGAGAAAACTCCATGGAGAACTGGCCACGACCGGAAGTCATACTACGTAAGTCGCCGATATATCCAAACATATCGCTCAGGGGAGCGTCGGCTTTTACGCGGACTCCAGTAGGAGTAGTCTCTTGAGATTTGATAATTCCACGGCGGCGGTTAAGGTCACCGATCACATCACCTACATGGTCGTCCGGACAGAACACATCGATCTTCATGATGGGCTCAAGAATCTGCGGACCCGCCTTTGGCATTGACTGACGATAACCAGACCGGGCAGCAATTTCGAAAGCAACAGCCGAGGAATCGACGGCATGGAAAGCGCCATCTAACAGTGTGACCTTAACATCTACGGTTGGATATTCTGCGAGGACACCTTTCTCCATGGAATTCTTGAAACCCTTTTCAATGGCAGGCCAGTATTCCTTGGGAACGTTACCTCCGACCACTTTAGATTCGAAAGAGAAACCTTCTCCGGATTCAGCAGGCTCGACAATATAGTTGATACGTCCGAATTGGCCGGAACCACCAGACTGTTTCTTGTGAGTGTAGGAATCCTCAAGGCGCTGGGAAATAGTCTCGCGATAAGCAACCTGAGGCTTGCCTACATCCACATGAACTCCATGGGTACGTTTTAGGATATCAACCTTAATATCAAGGTGCAGCTCACCCATTCCCTTCAGAATGGTTTCACCACTGTCCGGGTCAGTTTCAACGTGGAAAGAAGGATCTTCCTGAACCATCTTGCCCAGGGCTACACTCATCTTCTCGGCATTGATCTTATCCAAAGGTGCCACGGCAATAGAAATAACCGGTTCCGGGAACACCATAGGCTCAAGAGTAGCCGGATTTTTGGGATCAGCCAGGGTATGGCCTGTTTGAACATTTTTGATACCGAGAAGCGCAACGATGTCACCCGCTTGAGCAGAATCCAATTCCTCACGGCTGTCCGCGTGCATTTCAACAATACGTCCGACGCGTTCAGTCTTACCTGTGTAGGTGTTGAGAACGTTGGTACCCTTTTTAAGAGTTCCCGAGTAGATACGAGTAAAGGTCAATGCGCCATACTTGTCGTCCATAATCTTGAACGCCAACATACGGAGTGGCTCATTCGGATCGACAATAGCGAACTCACCCGTTGGATTTCCATCCAGATCCATTTCTGGCTGGGGTTTAACTTCCGTAGGATTCGGCAGATAATCTACCACTGCATCGAGAAGCAGCTGCACACCCTTGTTCTTAAAAGAAGAGCCG
>JAPUIL010000442.1 GCA_027297085.1 Verrucomicrobiota bacterium
ATCCGCCAGCACCAGCATCGAGGTAATACCGGGATAGGGCTCTCTGCCGCCGTTCATCAAGCTCGCGCCTACTATCCAGTGCCAAAGGATGGGCCGGAATAACAATGCCTCTATTCAGCAGCTCTCGAATTTCCGTGGAAAGTTTTTTGCTCATCGATCTCGTTTAGACTGAATTTCTCACGGAGTTGAGATGTCGGGATTGACAACTGAGTGGAGAGGGCGCGCACTTTTGTGCGTAACCGAACCAAGAGGGAGGAACACCCGGCATGTCAGCCCGCTGTGTCGAGCCGTAGCTCCTAGCGAAGGCTGAAGGAAGGGCGCTACCGAGGAGCATAGCGACGACACATCTACAAGCGTAGTGCAGAATAACAACCGAATACCAAGAGACTGTAATTTTAAAAATCCCCTAAACATCTTTTCTTCATAAACTTAACTTTTATTTGAGCCCATCCGGTGAGAATTTCAGGTTAGTACTTTCCATCCCTTACCTCGAAATGAGTAGGTTTCCCTAGCAACGGGTTTCCCGCTTCAATCCACTTGGCGGTCCAATTAATCATTTGCTCTACCTGAACTTGAGGGCGGCCAAGTTCAGTAATCATCCAGGAAGCATTCGAAAGAAGAGCGGTTTCTCGCTCCTCCCCCACTATTTGGGGTTCCCTGCCAAAAAGCTTCCCAAATTGTTTGGCAACAGCTCGAACCGATAACGTTTCCGGTCCCGTTACATTGATAGGCTTAGGCGGACTCGAGCAAAACTGGAAGGAGCGAAGGATAGAAGCGTTTGCATCTCCTTGCCATATCACATTCGCATAACCCATGGAGACATCAACTGGCTCATCGTTGGCAACCTTGGTGGCAATATCGACAAGCACACCATAGCGCATTTCCACCGAGTAGTTTAAACGAACAAGACAAACTCGTGTACCGTGCATCTGACTACCAAACTCAAACATGCGTTCTCGACCTAAACAGGATTGCGCGTATTCGCCAACCGGTCCCAGTGCATCGGACTCTGATGAACCTCCAGAATCGGTATCAACTAGTGGATAAACACATCCGGTCGATAATGCCACGATGCGGGAAGTTTTGAATTTCTCTACAATCAACCCCGGCAAGTAGGCGTTCATTGCCCAGGTAAGGGAAGTATTCTCTTTGGTCCCAAACTTTGTCCCCGCCAGGTAAATGACATTTTCAATATCCGGTAGAGCTTGGACAAATTCCTGGTTCAACAAATCTCCTGAAATTATTTCTATGCCCCGCTCTTCCAAATAAAGCTTATTATCTGGAGCACTAAATCGTGACACACCTACTATTCGTTTCTGGATACCTGCCTCCTCGCACGCCCGTTTTGCCATACAAGCCATGGATATTCCCATCTTCCCCGAAACACCCAGAAAAAGGATGTCGCCAACCAAACTTTTCATCATTTGAATGAGCTCAGACGCCGGTCGCGAAAGCGCCTCTTCTAACGCTTCTTCAGTTTGAAAATATTCCGGATAGCCTTCCATCGTTTATTACCATCCTTCCTACCGGACTTTATACGCAAGGCAAACGAGAACGAAAACGCAATACGCCTTGATTTCAGTTCTCGAATAAAAGATGATTTATGGCCTGGCTGATGCAGCACCTAAGAATTTCTTAAATCCCTAGTCCACCAGTCATCAATTGATTATGAAACGCTTACCCCAAAACCTTTGTTGGATTGTTGTTAGTCTTGTTGTTGTTTGGATAAGTCCTTTGGCGGCATCCCTTACTGAAAAGCCCAATACTTTTCCCCGGGTTGTTACCATTACGCAGAACGGCCTTCAGGGAAGATCAGGTACTGATTTACTGGGAGCCACACTGAGTCGACTAAACCAGGCAGCCAGTTTTCGTCCTGATATCGCCTGCCTGCCAGAGACCTTCACCGATGCAGCTCCTGAAACTATTCCAGGGCCGACTACAGATCGTCTTTCCGAATGGGCTAAAGCAAATAACAGTTATGTTATTTGCCCCATCAAAGTTAGGGAAGATGGGAAGATTTACAACTCAGCCGTCCTCATAGATCGCAACGGAAATATCACGGGCCGTTACGACAAGATCCATCCAACTGAAAACGAGTTGGCGGAATCCATCTGCCCCGGCGTCCTGAATCCGCCAATTTTTAAAACCGACTTTGGCACGATCGGCATTCAAATCTGTTTCGATGTTAACTGGCGTGGACAATGGAATCATTTGAAAGAAATGGGCGCAGACATTATCTTTTTTCCGTCCGCCTATCCCGCTCATCGGCAGTTAACCACCCTGGCCTGGTTAAACCAGACTTACGTAGTTAGCTCCACGATTACAAGACAAGCGAGTATCTACGATATTTCGGGCGACATCATTTCCCAAACAGGTCAATACCAACATTGGGCAGGTGCGGTTTTACCGCTGGGCAAGCGCATGTTCGAAATAGATTTTCACATAAAAAAGATGCGGGAGATACAGAGCAAGTACGGCCAGAAAGTGGAGCTGAACTGGTTCCATAACGACGACCTCGTTTCCCTAGCCTCGCTCGATCCTGATCTAAGCGTGGAAGACCTCATCAAAGAATATGAACTCACTCCTCACTCGGCGTATATTCAACGCGCCCAGAATGCGCAGGACAAACAGCGTCCTCGAATATAGAAGAAACAAGAGTAAAGGAAAACTGAATCATGAATTTACTATCCCCGAATTTCCATCTTAAGTTATCTCTTTCTAAAACACGCCGGTCCTCCAATGCGATTATTGCGAGCCTGATTTTCTTGCTAGCGGCCGGTGGCGCATGGGCGGCGGGTCCCAAGGTCCTCTCTGACGGCGAGCTCCCGGCGGATACGCGCCTCGAGGATTTGAAAGACCTGGATGGCTATTTCCCCTTCACGCCGGCCAAGACGAAGGGAGATTGGGAAAAGCGCGCCGAAAAGGTGCGTCGCCAGGTGCTGGTCGCCAATGGACTCTGGCCGATGCCGGCCAAGACTCCCCTGGAGCCGGTAATTCATGGACTCGTACGGCGTCGGGACTACACGGTCGAGAAGGTCTTTTTTCAAAGCCATCCGGGATTCTATGTCACTGGCAATCTTTATCGCCCAGCCAGTCCAAAAGCGAAGATGCCGGGCATTTTGTGTCCGCATGGCCATTGGCGCGACGCGCGTTTTTACGACAAGGGCATAGATGACGTACGGGAGGAAATAGTGATCGGTTCGGAGCGCTTCGAGGAGGGCGGTCGCAATCACATCCAGGCGCGTTGCGTGCAGCTGGCCCGCATGGGCTGTGTGGTTTTTCACTACGACATGATCGGCCACTCGGACAGTCTGCAGATCAGCCACGATCGCGCTCATAAATTTGCGGAGCAGATTCCCGAGATGAACACGGAGAAAAACTGGGGGCTGTTTAGTCCACAGGCGGAAGGCACGTTGCAGAGCGTGATGGGGCTGCATACCTGGAATTCCATTCGTGCCCTCGATTTCCTGCTGACGCTGCCGGAGGTAGATCCGGATCGATTGGCCATTACCGGGGCGAGCGGAGGCGGCACCCAAACTTTCATGCTCGCCGCGTTGGACGATCGGATCGATCTGGCCGTGCCCGCAGTGATGGTGTCGACCGCGATGCAAGGCGGTTGCACCTGCGAGAACGCGTCATTGCTGCGCATCGACACCGGCAACGTGGAGTTCGCTGCGCTCTTTGCTCCCAAGCCATTGGGCCTTACCGCGGCGGACGACTGGACGGTCGAAATGGAGACGAAGGGTTTCCCAGAACTGAAAGCTCACTACGAACTACTGGGCGCACCAGACAACGTCACGCTCTGGGCGAACACGCATTTCAAGCACAACTACAACTACGTCAATCGCGCGGCCATGTACTCGTGGGTGAACAAACATTTCAAACTCGGCTACACGGATCCGATTGTGGAGCCGGACTACCGGAGATTGACGCACGCTGAAACGACGGTCTGGGACGAGCAGCATCCGCAACCGGAAGGTGGCCCTGACTTCGAGCGCAAGCTGCTTGCCGAGATTCACCGAGACTCACAAAAGCAAATCGCCGAAGCAGCGAAGATTCCTGCCGAATACCGCAAGCTCGTGGGCGGTGCATTGGAAATAATAATCGGTCGGACGCTTGATGCGGTGGGCGAGACCGGGTTCGAATGGAGTGAGAAGATTGACCGCGGTGACTATTTGGAAATGCCGGGGCTGTTGCGCAACAACACCCACGGCGAAGAGCTGCCCATTGTTTTTCTTTACCCGAAGAATTGGAATGAAAAGACGGTAATCTGGATCGATAAGAACGGGAAGTCGGCATTGTTTGTAGAGGACGGTAACGGATATCTGCCAAACCCGAGGGTCCGGAAACTGCTTGCGGCGGGCTCAACGGTAGTCGGTGTCGACCTGCTGTATCAGGGCGAGTTCCTGGCAGACGGCAAATCGCCGGAGCAGGCGCGCAAGGTCGAGAACCCGCGCGAGTTTGCCGGTTACACACACGGGTTCAATCACTCGCTCTTCGCACGCCGCGTTCACGACATTTTGAGCGTAATCGATTTTGTGAACGGCCATGAGCGCAAGTCGGAATCGATCGACCTGATCGGCTTGGCCGGAGCAGGGCATTGGGCGGCTGCGGCGCGTGCGATGACAGGCGATGTTGTCACCCGCGCAGCGATCAACACCGACGGTTTTCGATTTATCAAACTGAAGGATATT
>JAPUIL010000443.1 GCA_027297085.1 Verrucomicrobiota bacterium
CCTTCTAGGAGACACCTTGATTTTAGATCCCTTCGACACTGAGTATGATTACGTTTACGTTGGAACGGTCCATGAATCCAAAAGATGGTGCCTAATTGAAACAGTCGCAGAACATAACAATATTGTTACACGAATCATTGATAAACAAAATGTTCAAGGGGAATCATTTCAAGCCATAACAGGCTTCTACTACTTGTCAAATTATAAATTATTAAAAACCTGTATCTTAGAAGCCATTCATTCCCATAAAACAGAATTGAGCTCTGTTCTTGAAAGCTATATGAATAATTATCCCATCAGAGCCAAGCAAGTTCAGAATTGGTTCGACTTCGGGCATATAGATAACTTGATACTGGCAAAGAGGCGCTTGCTACAAACAAGATATTTCAATCAGCTTGATATAGATCCTATTTTAAATACGATCAAGAAGAAAAGTAAAAACAATCAAAAACTACAGGATGAACTTTTTTGGTATTTGTCATTACCTGATGATTTAAAAGTTCTTACACCAAGGATAGTATCTAACAAAATTCATCATGGTTATGTAGAGATTGTCCAAGAGTATTATGGATATGCAACTCTGGCTGAACTCTATGTGTACAGTGACTGGAGCGCAGGACCATGGGAATCAATTATTAAGAAGTTGTTTTTTATACTCAGAGAATTTCGACGCTATGAAAGTATCTTGGACAAAAATGATTTGCATAGCATGTATATTTCGAAAACCTTTTCAAGGCTTTCATTACTCAGCAACTCTAGTAGAATATGGAGCGATTTGATTAGCAGGAGGTATATTTTTTGTGATAATCAGAAATTGAGTAATATTTACGATCTCCATAGGCAGATCATAGCGTATTCTTGCGCATTATCTTTGAAAACTAAGGGATACATAATTCATGGGGATTTTTGCTTCTCGAATATACTATATGACGTCAATAGTCAGATTGTGAGACTTGTAGATCCGAGAGGCAGATTTGGTAAGAGGTCCATATACGGGGATCCAAGATACGATTTTGCAAAGCTGAGACAAAGTATTTATGGATTATACGATTTTATAATGGCGGACCTCTTTGAAGTAACGCAGGAAAGTGACTCCTATTATACCCAAATATACAGGAACGATAAGACTAAACATATAGGCGACACGTTTGATCGTCTATTAGAACTTGAAGGTTTCAAATTGGATGAGGTTAAATTTCTTGAAGGGATACTATTTTTATCAATGGTTCCTCTACATAAGGATCAACCGAACAGGCAGCTGATGATGTATTTAACTGGGTTGAAATTACTAAATGAACTGCTGAGCTAGCCATGAGTATAATTGTTGATTTGGATGATGTTAAAAAGCCGGTTCCGGCTTTCGAGTGGGTGACCACTATATGTTGTGGTTCATCGTATAGCGGCTGTACACCACGGCGCGCAGCAAGCGTCAAGGGCGGCGTAGGCGCCGAGCCAGGCGAGGGACCCCCTTGACGGTAGCGAGCACCGTGGTCAGATGGCCACGCGATGAGCCATGAGCCCTTTCGGTCAATTTTCAGGGTGTTAACCACAAGATCTTGGGGGTGCCCACTGGAAACCCGGAAGGACTCCAATATTAATGTGCGATGAGAAATGAAAATTTTTCTCCCAATGGCCGGAAGGGGCAGTCGATTTGCAGATCAGGGGATTATGACTCCTAAGCCACTTGTTGAGGTGTCTGGTCGACCAATGATTGCCTTTGCGCTTGAGGGGTTGTGTAAAATTGACTGCTCCGAGATTATATTTGTTGCACTCAAACGACACTATTACAAGTATCATCTTGATGATCTGATGCAGTTATACCCGTATCACCAGTTCAAGTTTGTTCTTCTTGAAAAAACAACAGACGGTCAGCTTTGTAGCATACTCGCGGCCAGAGAACATATCAAACATGGGGAAGATATATTAATTGGAGCTTCCGATACCTATGTAGTTTCTAATATTGGAAAGGATATAGCTCGACGCAGAATCGACTGTGAAGGGATTATCTCGGTGGCAGAAATGCCTGGAGATAATTGGAGTTTTGCTAGGATTGGAAAGGATGGGGGAGTTACCGAGGTGGCTGAAAAAAGGCGAATCTCACACCTTGCAAGTACCGGGCTTTATTATTTTTCAAATGGTAGAAGGTTTTTAGAATTGGCTGATGAGATGATAAGAAACAGAGAAAAAACCCGAGGAGAATATTATGTCATACCAATTTTTCAAAAATATATTGACCGTGGTTGGCGGATTGATATCTCGATGGCAAGGGAAGTGTGGGACATGGGGACGCCACAGGCTAAAGAGGACTTTGAACGTCATTTAGCTTCGGGAGCTCATCGAAAAATGGACTGATTCTTTCTCCTTCGCTGTGGTGGTGGGACCTCGGGCGCGAGTGACTCTCTGCTTAATTCAGACATCACGAAGGATATTTAGCTGCTAACTTTCCGGAAACGGCCTTGGCCTGTAGCCGGAGTTCACTTCACAAAGGTGACGAACCAGATATGATACTGGCGTAGAGGGAGGCGATTTCAGATTCCGTGTTCGAAGATTTGCAATGAGTGAGAGCGGACAAGGAAAACCTCTGATACTGGCAGCGGGCCTACAAAGTGGAGGCACGACAACGGTGTCCTGGTGCTTCCTGCAGCGTAGCGAGATGGATGGCGTTCTGGACCTTCCGTTCGACCTCCTGCAGCCAATGCCGCGTATAGGAACTCCCTACGGTTGGTGTAAGATGACCATTGCCAGCTTCCGGTGGCATGATGTTGCGGATTATTACCGGTGGCAGGGGTGGGAGGTTCACCCTCTGTTGATCGTCCGGGACGTGCGCGACGTATTGGCGTCCATGAAGAGAAAAATCTATGGGATAAACGGCACCACGCCCGAAGATCCCCCGTTGCGCTTGCGCCTGATGCGATTCCTGAGGGACTGGGAGGAGTTTAACAGGAGAGGCTGGCCGATACTCAGGTTTGAATCGTTTACTGAAAGACCCGAGGAGCAGCTAAAAAAGTGCTGCGAGCGGCTGGAGCTGCCCTGGCAGGATAGCATGTTGACCTGGCCCAAACGCATACAGGACATAGCCGATCCGAGCCGCGGGAATTCCAAGTTTCTCAGCACGTTTGAGAGGGGCAACCTGGCCTCCGCGCTTCTGAAACATGATGACAAGCCGCTTGACCTTTCAGCAGAGGAGCTGCGCTGGCTGGAGGAAGAGTTCAGGGACTACAACGTCGAGACCACCTATCCGTTACATAGGGAGATTGCGCCCAGTTCCGACATGGAGACAAGCGAGCCATCGTTCGAAGGAACCGGCCGTTCTCGTCTGTTTGTTGAGATAGGGAAACTGAACAAGGAGATTGACCGAGAAAACCAACGAATTCGTGCCAGCAGGGTTTATACGTTGGCCTTGCTCGTTGCGAGAATTCTGGGAGTGTTTCCCTTTCCAAGAAAGATGTCGCGGGAGTACCGGCTCTGGGTAAAGCAGTGCGGTGAAGCAAGGAAAGACGCAGATTGATGCAGAGCGGAAAGAACGGGTCGGGAAGCTTTTATCGATCACAAATGATTTCTTCGGCTATAAGAACTTGTACTTCGCTAGCCTCGATACGATAGAGTTTATATGGGGGCTTCAATAACCGCTCAATCGCCTCATTCTGCTTCGGGGTGTTTGGCATGGATCAGTCGCGACAACCATTGCTAGACGAGAATAGCCCGAGCGCGCTTCGAAATGCTAACCCGCATGCCTCACAATACCTACGCCTAAGCTTCGCGCTATTGTCCCTGCTCCAATCCGGATTCTCATAGGATCCCTCTGAGCCAGCGGGCGAGTCTCCACCACAGATACGGGCCCAGAGGAATACCGTCATTCTCCGGTCTGTCCATCTTTAGGATGTGGCAGGTCAGGACCGTGCAGATACGCGTCCATTCGAGAAATATTATGTCGCGAATCGTGAGCTTGGCCCGTATTCTTCCATACTCCGAGTTTTGATTGAGTTGTTTTAGAGTCGCTCGGAACTGCTCGTCCATCCGCCGATCGTGATATTCACACCACTCCTCTAAAGCTACCTCAGCGCAAGGCGAGTGCGCCAGAGATGGGTCAGGTCGAAGGTCGACCTTGCTGCCGGCAAATGCGCGCCGGGTTCTCGCTTCGAAGAGGACCTGTTGGACCGTATAGAGGGTTTTCAAAATCCGCCCACCTTTCAAGGCAAGGGTCGCATGCGGCCACATCGACCCGGAAACCAGGCGAAATAAGCGCCACAACCACTTGATTGGGTTGTAGGTACCGAGCGGTCCGGTTTTATGAACAGTAACGGCCTCAGAGCCAAGGTCGAGGGCAATGCCAACCTGGAGCAGGCAGGCCGCCTCGGCATGCTTCACGCCACGCATGAACCGATTCAGAACAGTGCATGCATAAGGAAGAGAATGCTTAGCGGAAAATCCGAGCACTCTCTGCGCGCGCACGTAGGCTTGAGCGTACGAGAGAACCCCAAACTGGATGGCGGCAATCAGGCGGTCACTCTTTTTTTCGGACTGCCTCGGATCCGTGTCCTCAGCCTTGAAGACTGGAATAGTGCCCTGCTCTTCCCTTGAGTAGTTGATCACTGTGCCATGAGGTGCTCGAGTTAGAGCCTCGAGAATCTGCACACACAGAAACGCCGCATTAGCATTCCAGACGAAGCGCGTCTGATTGGCAACCAAAGGAGTTAACGTGCTGACAAGGGTCTGACGAGCCATTCCGTTCGCGGTGAGACCAAAATAGAATCCTTCGGCCCGCGGAAAATCTTGGCGATGTCCGAAAGCCTGATGGAGGTTGTCCTGAATTTGACCGTTCCAACCAAGGTCTACAATGGCCGCCGTACCCGGCGCAAAAAATCCCATCTGCTCCAGGTACTCCTCGAGCAGCGCACGCCCTTCCGAAAAGCGGGTCTTGATGATCTTCGCAACTTCATTGTCCTGCAGGAGACGGTGCAGAGGAGGCCAACTCCAGGCCGGACGGAGTAAAGGAACGTC
>JAPUIL010000444.1 GCA_027297085.1 Verrucomicrobiota bacterium
CAAATATAGACGAAACCTGCAAATTCGCCACCACAATTCCGGCATCCTACCAGACTGATGACGACCTCAACTTTCTAATCCAAAGTCTGGATACAATGGAGTCCTATGGTTGGGATATCAATAAAAGCTGCTTGAATAACGGAGCCGCAGAAAGGACATCCACATCAGAATCTAAAAATCAACCTTTTCCAATTGAATCTTCTCCAGTTGCGGATTCTGGCGATTCCCATCCCTTAGAGAATCAGGTTGCTAAATACTTCCTCCAGGTTCTGGGAGTGGCTGACATGGGGAGAGATCAATCCTTCATCGAACTGGGCGGAAATTCGCTTATGGCGATGCAGGTGATTTCAAGGATCAAAACGAACCTGGGTATTTCAATACCAATAAAAGTCTTTTTTAATAAAACGACTATAAGTGGCATCATAGACTACCTGATAACTCACCAAAAAACTGACGAAGAGGACAGATCGAAAGTAGAGAAGGAAACATCGGTTGAGTCATTCCAAG
This sequence comes from Verrucomicrobiota bacterium, assembly GCA_027297085.1. GTDB lineage: Bacteria > Verrucomicrobiota > Verrucomicrobiia > Opitutales > UBA2995 > UBA2995. The sequence goes on from JAPUIL010000444.1 coordinate 508, forward strand.
ATTTGAGATCCAACCGGAAATCGACGATGAACTTCAGTCTCTTCTTTTTCTCAGGAGACGAGGGCGTTCATCCGGAAGATCGCTACAAGTTGGTTGTGGACGGTGCAAAATTTGCGGATGAAAATGATTTTGATGCCATCTGGTTGCCCGAAAGACACTTCAACAAATTCGGAGGGCTCTATCCTAATCCTGCCGTGTTAGGTGCAGCCATCGCTGCCACGACCAAACAAATCCATATCCGAGGAGGAAGTGTAGTAGCCCCTCTACATCATCCCGTGCGCATCGCTGAAGAATGGTCCGTCTTGGATAATCTGTCTAAAGGCCGGGTAGGTATATCTTTTGGATCGGGATTTCACCCCAAAGACTTTCTTTTGGCACCTCAAGCGTTTCCCAATCGAAAAAAGGTGATGTTTGATTCGATTAATATCATTCAAAATCTCTGGCAAGGGGGCAGGTATAAAGCTCAAGCGGGCGGCGGCGAAGATCAAAGTATCGAACTATTCCCTACACCCTATTCGAAAAAATTGCCCATTTGGCTATCCACTACTCGAAGTCCTGATACATTTGCCGAAGCCGGAGCACTCGGAGGGAATGTCCTGACAGCACTTCTCAGATTGTCAGTTGGGGAGTTAGCTGAACGAATAGACGTTTATCGGAAGGCCAGAGAGGATGCGGGCCATGATCCTGATAAAGGAGTTGTTACAGTAATGCTCCATACTTTTGTAGGATCCGACATGGACTATGTTCGCTCCAAAGTGGAGGAACCTTTTAAAGAATATTTGCGAAGTCACATGGAGCATACTCAAGCAGTTTCGACGGAAAAGGCAGCAGGTGAAACTATTGAACTTACCATTCAAGAAAAGGAGGAACTCCTCGACCATGCCTTTAATCGCTATTTCGAAACCAGCTCCCTGATGGGCACTGAAGAAATCTGTTTGGAAACCATAGAGAATTTGCAATCAATCGGGGTGGACGAAGTAGCCTGTCTCATTGATTTTGGCGTCGATTACGACGCATTAATGAACAGTTTAAAGCATCTCAACAATCTACGAATCCAAGTGAACGCTTTGGGGAGTGTGTAAGCCAAGTTTGTCGTCGGCCACAGGTTCTTTGGGTGCATTGATTTGCCAACGCCAGTAGGCTTTGAGTCCGCGTTTTATATCCTCAAGGATCACGGTATTCACCGGTACTAATATCAGAGTGATCCCGGTTGCAAAAAGCACGCCCCAGCCCAGTGAGATAGCCATGGGTATCATGTATTTGGCCTGCGGGCTCTGCGCGAACATAAGGGGGAGAAGGCCGAAAAAAGTCGTCAGCGACGTAAGCAGGATAGGACGAAACCTTCTCACGCCAGCCTTTCGAATAGCAACTTCCAGGACATCGCCTTCTTTCAATCGGGTATTGATGTAATGAACCAGCACCAGGCTGTCATTGATCACTACTCCCGACAAAGCCAGAAAGCCCAATTTGGAATATACGTTTATCGTCACGCCGTCGTTCCATAGAACTCCCAGGATCCAATCCATCACCAAGTGACCAAGGATCGCTCCGACAATTCCGAAGGGAATAACAAACATAACTATAAATGGCTTCACGTAACTTCTAAAGGGAATTGCCAACAAAATATAGATCCCGATCAATACAAGAATCGTATTGAAGCGTATGTTCCTAGCATCCTCTTCCGCCTGACGGGCATTACCCGATTTGACATAATTCATGCCCACGTAGTCGCCCACCAAATCGTATAGAAAATTGTCTTCCAGCTCCTGCACGATTCCGTCCACATCGATATCGTCGGAATCGGTAGTGCCGGTTACAGTCAACTGCCGTTTCCGATCAACTCGATTTATAGATGGTAAGCTCTGCCCTGGTTTGATTTTGGCCACGGTATCGAAAGGAACTTCCGTACCAGAAGGCGTTCGAATCATCATACTATCCAGAGTAGCAAGTGACTTTCTCTGCGCCTCCGGGTAACGGACCATCACCCGTATATCATCCCTACCCCGCTGTATGCGCTGAGCTTCCGAACCAAAGAATGCCTGGCGAACTTGACGCGCCAAATCGTTGGCCGTGATCCCCAGGAATTCGGCCTGTGGTTTAAGTTGAAGTTCGAACTCCGATTTGGCCCGTTCGAAGGAGTCGGTTATTTCATACAGCCCTTCGTATTCCTTAAGCTTCGCCTGCAAGCGTTTCGAAGCGTCCTTCAAATCATCGAAGCTTGAACTGGTCAAACGTATCGAAATACTATCATCCCCGGAGTAAAAATAGCCGAGCGATAGTCGTTCGGCTCCGGGAATTTCTCCAATTCTCTGACGTAAGACCGCGGTTGTTTCGGCGCTCCCAAACTGTTCCCCATGTTGTTCTTGAGAAGCCAATTCGATAACCACTTCTCCCAATTCGGCCACTCCCACAGCTCGAGTACCCCAACTTGAATACATGGGTTGTCCGCCGGAAGTCGCGGATATATTGCGAATGATATCTTTCCCGTACTTGCTGTTTACCTCATCCTGGTATTCCAAGGCTATCCTTTCCATTCGCCTGATATGCGCATCGGTCACTTCGAAGGGCGTACCCGAAGGCATAGCCAAACGAATGGTTACTTGATCTCTTGGAACTCGAGGAAAATAGGTGGACTCGATTCTATTCGTCTCAACCAGGGTCCAAACGACAGCTAGAATCGCAACGAAAATTGAGAAAGTCAGGTATCGATGATGTAAGGACTTTTTTAGCAGCGGCAAATAGTACCGGTCTACACCGCGTTCCAATCCGTTTGCCACGGCTCGTTGAACGCGAAGTATAGGATTCAGTTTCCGTTTTTTCGATTCGCCTCTCCCGATATGCGTGCAGTGTTTTAAATGTGCTGGGAGGATGAGCTTGGATTCTATTAACGAGAAAAGCAGAACCGGAATGACGACGAAAGAGATCTGCTTCAAATTGTTTCCCAACCAACC
>JAPUIL010000445.1 GCA_027297085.1 Verrucomicrobiota bacterium
TGTTATTGTCGGTGCCGAAGATGGACCCCGAGTCTGGCCGGAAGAAAATCGTGCTCGAAGGCGACGTGCCCAGCCCCATCGACCCGCCCGCCGGTTGCCCCTTTCACCCGCGTTGCCCAAAAGCCATGCCCGAGTGCTCGACGACCGTCCCGGCCCTCAAGGAACACGAGCCGGAGCACCGCGCTGCCTGTCTGCTTTACGAGTGACCGAGGCTCGAATAGAACTTGAAGGCGCCCAACCCGTGGCGCGAAACTGGACGCCATTACGGTTAAGGAGGGGTGGACAAAGTAATGTATGTTGTTAGCAACTCGGTGGTTGCCGTTTTTGAATCAAACTGTTTGCTGGTTCGTTTTTAAATGGAAGATGACGAAAAAATTGTTCCCGTAGAGGAAGAAGATCTCGCGGTGATTGAGGAAGCGGAAGAGGGGGGTCATATGACTTTTCTTGAGCACTTGGATGAGCTGCGGATAGTGCTGTTTAAATGCGCCGCGGCGTTTCTGTTCGCATTTGTATTGGTGGCCGTGTTTTTCAGGCAGATAACCGAATTGCTCCGTATGCCCGTGGATAAAGCCATGGAAAATCACGGCGTTACGGAGGCATTGGTTACTACGTCTCCATTCGGAGTATTCTCTTTTTTACTTCAGTTGGGCCTTATGGGGGGCGTGGCTATTGCATCTCCTTTCATACTTTACTTCGCTTCCTCCTTTATTGCTCCCGGGCTCAGCGATAAAGAACGACGGACCCTGCTACCCGGAGCGATTGTTGCCTTGTTTCTCTTCAGTGTCGGCTGTGTCTTCAGCTACATTGTACTTGTTCCTTCGGCCCTCAATGTCTCCATTTATTTGAACAATTTGCTGGGCTTCAGCCTGGTCTGGGCGGCCGACAGGTATATGAGCCTCTTACTGTGGATGGTTTTGGGGATAGGGCTCAGCTTTGAGTTTCCCTTGATCATAACCATTCTGGTATATGTGGGCATTCTTACCCAGAAACAACTGAAGGATTTTCGCCGTTACGCCATTGTCCTGATTTTTGTTTTGGGAGCGTTTATTACTCCTACCACGGATCCAGTTACTCAGACTCTGATGGCAGGGCCTATGTGGCTACTCTATGAAGCAGCTATTCTTGTTGCTGGTATCATAGAACGTAGAAAGAAGCGCGAGTATGAAGCGGAGTTTGGCGCCTGGGATGACGATGATGAAAACTACGACGACTAAACGCGTGGACTGACCTCAAGTAAAAGGTCGAGTTATTGATTTTTCCGTTCTTTGTGGTCGTTCAAGGTGACTCGGAACATGTTTATCGAAAGATAAAACGTCGCTGTCAGGGCCATCGAAGCAAAGCCGGAAAATATCCATTGGTATAATACGGTCTGTGCGGGCACATGCGGTCTTAATATCCAGGTGAAAAACAGATACACCAAGCCGGTGATAAGGAGGTTAATAATCGGATTTCCGAAGTTGGCTTTCTTCTGGTCAGATGAACTCATGGCGAGGAATGGGAATAAATTTTTGCAGATTGTCCACTCAATTCTTTATTCAATCCCGGCAAATCCATAGGAATAAAAAAAAGACCGGCCGAAGCCGGTCTTTAAAATAAAGCGAAGGTTAAAAGATTATTTTTTCTTTTTTCTAGCTTTCTTTTTGGCAGGAGCTCTTTTAGCGGCTTTTTTTGGAGCAGCTTTTTTCGGAGCGGCCTTTTCCGGAGCGGCCTTTTCCGGAGCGGCCTTTTCCGGAGCGGCCTTTTTCGGAGCGGCCTTCTTTTTTGCAGGAGCTCTTTTGGCGGCTTTTTTTGGAGCAGCCTTTTTCTTGGCTACTTTTCTTTTAGCGGCTTTTTTCGGAGCAGCTTTTTTTGGAGCGGCCTTTTTCTTGGCTACGCGTTTGACGGGTTTCTTAGCAGCTTTTTTGGCCGTTTTTTTGGCGGCTTTCTTAACTACCTTTTTTTTGGATGCTTTTTTGGGAGGCATAATATTATCGATTTTGATTAATGCTTCGAGTTGTGAGTACCTAGGTTTTATCCCAAGGACGGCAAAGCGGCTTTGCCGAGAATAGCTCCTGGTCTTTTCATTAAAGCCAGAACACATTTCAAGGAATCTGCCATGCAGTGCGGATCTATGGAAAGTGGGATGCGATGTTTGGAGAATTGTTTAAGTCTCCGTCCGGTATCGCAAAAAGGGTTTATGCAAGCTTTGAGTTGTGAACGAATCCATTGTGGGCAACTTGCGACAACTATTTGCGTATGCGAAAACAGAGAATTTAAACTAGAAATTCTTATGAATTTTCTTCGGTAGATAGGCATGAGATTGGTAGCCGTTGCCTTGAGTTGCAGGATTGAGCGAGATTTATAAAAGGTTGGGATAAGTTTCTTAATGCATGGTTTTTAGGAATGCAAGAGAAAGATAAAATTAACTGTGAAAAATTTCTGTGAACAATTCGGTGGAAATTGGGTTCGATAAGTGCCTTGGTGTTGTAGGTGCACTAGGATATGGTTTTCGTAGTTGATATATGAATACGAATTGATGATTTCCGGTGATAGGATCGAGGAGCTGTGAACACTATTGCAGCTACACCTTGAATAGGTCGATAAGCTCATGCAGGTTTTGCAATACGTTGGTATTTTCGGTTTTTAATCTGTCTTTTGAATGGTGGCCAGTTGCTACAAGTAAACATTGAATTTTCATTTCATTGGCTACATTCAAGTCATGCAGTGTATCGCCAATAAACAGGACTTGGTCCGTAGAAATATGATTTTGTTCCAACCATGTTTTTCCCAGGTAAACCTTCCCGTCAGCGTAATGGTGGTCGAGACCAAGGACAGTTTTGAAGTAACGATCAATTTGGTGTTCCTTAAGTGTTAAATTCAACGCATTTAGTTCAGTAGCAGATAAGATACATTGAGGTAATCCACGTTGCCTAAAGAAGTTCAAAGCTTCGATGGCTCCGGAATGAAGCTTCAGTGTTTGCCGGGCATCGATGTATCCCCCAATAAATTCATTGCTCAGTGTTTCGAAGGATTCTTTTTCAAAATCAAATCCGAGTCGCTTGTAATAATCGATAACCGGAAAATCAAAGGTGTCGCGGTAAGTATCCTGGCTGATTTCAGGGAGCGATCTTCTGGATAGGATACTATTTATCAAAGATACGCAGAGATGAACGTCGTTTACTAATGTGCCGTTCCAGTCCCAGATGATGTGCTTTATGTCTCTTGAGAAATTCAATTCGGTGGCTTGCGGTTTCTAGCAATCGGATAGGTGTCCGAAAAAACAGTCCAGAACACACCAGCCATCATAATGGCGCTGGCAAGGTAAAAGGATGAATGTGGTAATTCTCTGAATATAAAATATCCAAACAAACCGGCGTAAACAAACTCAAGTTGATTTACGATTGCTACAAACTGGCTTCTAAACCATTGCATGGCCATATTGAGCAATGAGTGTCCAAAGACGGTGGGAATTAACCCAAGCAAAAGTATCCAAAGTAGTTCGATAGTGGGAAAAGATTCGGGGAGACCGGTCCGGATCAGTCCGGCCACTAAACAAATTACCCCGGCCACCAGGTACAATGGAACGAGGTATATCCAGATAGAAGGTATGGATTTGTTTTTTCGGGCCAGGATCAGATACCAAGCCAAAAATAGCATTGAGATGAGACACACAAGATCTCCTGTTAACAAGTCGGCACTTAATCTGAAATCCGAATAGGCCAAAACGAATACTCCCAGCAATGCCAATGCGGTACCGATTGATTCTTTAATAGTTAATGATTCCCTTAGGACGATATAGGCAAAAAAAGGCATAGCTACGGGTATTAGACCTACGATGAGAGTAGCGTTTGCGGAGGTGGTTAACCGTGCGCCAATTGTCCAAGTTATAAAGTGAAAAGCCAGGAGTAATGCTGGCAGCGCTGAAAATGATAAAATTTTATGACAGGTAAATTCAGGGTAGCGCTTTATGTCGCGAATAAAAAAAGGCAGTAGAGCGATAAATGCCACAAAGAGTCGACTGGCCGCTAAGAGTTCTGGAGGTAGCTGACTAGCCTTTGTCATCACCACGGAGGTGGAGGCGCAAAAGACACCGAGCGATAGTACTAAAAAACGCCTGGTCATAAGTCCGGTAAATTTTGGAGAAAATGATTCAGTTTCTTAGCAACTTCCGTGGGTTGTTCGAAGCATGCGGCATGACCGCTTTCGGAGATCGTGCTGTGCTGAGCCATCGGCAAGCTCTGCATCATTTGCTGGGCAATTTGGGTAAACTTTTTATCCTCCTCTCCAGTGATCAGAAAAGTAGGAAGATGTAATTCTGGAAGTTGTTTCCAAGCCGGTTGCATGCTTCCTGTACCGAGACTGATCAGATTTTGAGCGATGGTTTGAACTTTATGCTTGCGACGCATATTCCACATCTTCGACCGATACGGTTCAGGGATACGTTTTTGAGAATTTAACAAGGGCTGATTGAGCCAGGATTCTAAAAATGTATCAATCAGTTGATTCGCTACCTTGGTTGCCAGTTCCTCGTCCGCTCGTACTCGCTTTTCACGATCAGTATGATCGGCAATGCCTGGAGTGGCACCTACAAGCACCAGCGCCTTCAACAACCCTGGATACTTGAGTGCAAACTGTAGTGCGATTCGGCCGCCCATGGAATATCCGAGCAATACACTGGGTGCATCGCTTGCCTCGATTTCAATTATTTTTTTAAGGGCACTCAAAGCGGTACCCCATGCGTCGTCTGTCACTTCGGGATCAATGGCATAGTCTGGAAAATCGGGTGCAATCAAGGTTGGGTGGTCAGGGTAGTGGTCGGCAAGAATTTCGAAATCAGATCCACTTCCAACGAATCCATGCAAGCAAATCAGAGTCGGCCCGTGCCCTTTTTTGTCCCACCTGTAAATTTTTCCTTGAGTCATCGGAAATTGGAATTTTTACGAGCTTGCGTTTGACTGATTGGATTTTAACGGAGTTACGTCGGCATAACTTGGGCAGGAAGATCGGGCACCCTCCCTAACAACCGATGCTGCTGCCACCTCATTGGCCCACTCTAAACAATTGAGAAATTTTAATCCACGCGTGAGTGCTAAAGCGAATGCTGCGTGGAAAATATCTCCTGCGCCGTTGGTGTCTAACGCTTTTACTTTACGGGCGGCAAGATGGCCCTGTTCTCCGGTCTTACTCTTCCAATATACCCCACGCTCACCACAAGTGATCGCGATGTTGGGAGCCATTGATGCCAACTGGTTCGTCCAATCTTCCGCACGATCAGAATTCGTTATGTCTCTTGCGAAGCTACTGGATGCGACTAGGTGGCTTACCTGATTGGCCAGAGATCTGGTAAAGTCGTTTAAGGATCCGGCATCCAATATTGAGGGAATATGTGGAAACTTTTTGAGTGCCTCCTTGGAGGCTTCCCATTCGAAGCCGTCCATGAGTAGACAAGCAGGTTGGAAAGATCCAAACTCCAATTTATTAGTACTGGGTGGTTCCCTGTAATTTACCAAAGTGCGTTGCCCTTTTTTGTTTACTTGAATACTGGAAATGGAAGTCGCTGTATCTTCTCGAAGAATACAAGAAGTATCCACGCCCACCTTGGTTAACTCAAGGAAGTGGGCCTCACCCAAGGCGTCATTTCCCAACCGGCCTGCAAATGCCGCTTTACCGCCCAGACGATTGATGCAATAGGCAGCGTTGGCAGCCGGTCCGCCTCCTTCGCTGATCAAAGATGAGGCTCTGATTTTTTCGTCAGGGCCTGGTGACTCTTCAATTTGAAAGTTAAGGTCCCAACAAGCGTAGCCGATACATAAAACGTCAATGCGCTTCATGGCGCCAACTTGGTTTCCGGGATGCGCTCTGTCAAAGACAGATAACGGCTATTCCGTGTTATGGGCGCGATTCTTTCGTCGAAGTAAGCAACCTCGCAAATTGCGGCTGCGCCTACAAAAGAAATCGTCAGCAAGCTGACTCGACCCAGACAGTTGAGAATTCCGAATCGAGGCGTAGGAGCAATTGTTGTTCGCTTCGCTGTCGGCCGAGGCCTCGGTATAATCGCGACTGGTGGCCCCAGGAGTGTCAAGGTCGCGAACAAGTTTGCTACCGTTCAAGGGTCTTAATCGAGATGATTCTCTCCCATCCGCGGCTCCCATCGCGGTTGAATAACTAAGCCCGATTTTCTAACCGGATGTGCATAATTAAACTTGTTATTACCCGTGGTCTCTGCCACGGGGTTGCTGACTGAAGGGAAAGTTTGAAAACCACTGGTTTTCATAGTTTGAGAGCTGAGGGAAAAGACCGGATCGGCAGCAAGCTACCTCC
>JAPUIL010000446.1 GCA_027297085.1 Verrucomicrobiota bacterium
CGGATGAGAACCGCCGAAGGCGTGTTTGACGTAGCGAACAAAATGAGCGGAGATGGGGCCACCGCAGGTGGAGGTCGTCAGACCCGAGGCACAGCCGAGCCAATCCGTCCACCCCGACCATCCTTCGCTCTCACAATGTTCGAGCTATGGATGACACGCCATCGAATTCCGAAAATCTAATCGACGGATAAGGACCACCCAGGCGGTTTGACGTAGCGAGAGAATCGAGCGGAGATGGGGCCACTGCAGGTGGAGGTCGTCAGACCCGAGGCACAGCCAATCCGTCCACCACGACCATCCTTCGCTCTCAGAATGTTCGAGCTATGGATGGCGCGCCACAGGATCTCGAAAACCAAGCGGACGGATGAGAACCGCCTAAGGCGTGAGAGACCTAGTGAGGGAAGTGAGCAAATCTGGACCTGATGTAGGCGAAGATTGCCAATCGATTGGTAAAGCTGCCGACTGATTTGGATTGTTAATTTTACCGGCTTGAATTGCGCAAAAATTCCCTCTTTAGTTAGGAAATGGATAATTTGGCAAAAGCAACGCCGATCATCGCGATCGCGGCCTTAGTATGTGGTCTCGTGGGACTGATTCTTGGAATCATCGCCTTTCAGAAAGCGTCTCAATTGGATGACATTTCAGGCATTAAAGACGCCAATTCAGTGATCAGTGAAAGTATAGCAGGCTTACAGGAAGAGATTTCTGGTTTTTCTAAAAAGTATGCTACGAACGCCGTAATACGAGATATCGCCAATCAAACGACGGAAGGGTTTAATCAATTCAGTGAACAATTGACCAAAATCCGGACCCAGAGCCGCGCGGACACTATTAGGATAGCAGAGCTTGAGAGCAGAATTCCAGGCGGTAGAACTGTCCGTTCTTCCCCTTCCTCCTCCACAACAGCTCCGGTAAGTTCCAGCTCGGAATCCAGCGCAGGAGTTATCGCTTCTGTTCCGGCCGGTGGAACTGAATATGTTATTCAGTCGGGCGACACTTTTGGGAAAATAGCGAAAAATTTTGGAATGAGCCTTGATAAATTACTTACCGCCAATCCGGGTGTTCAGCCGCGATACCTTAGCGTCGGTCAGAAGATCGTCATTCCCGATTAGGGGACAACCGCGTTCCTAGAATCCAAATGCCTACCAGCAGAGCGGATTTTATTTATCAGAAAGGTTCCAATAGGGATGGCTGATTCGGATAAACCTCATCTCTGGGAGAAAAAGGTGTCAATAGTGTACGCCGATTGCCGGATTTTTAAAGTTTTAAAGACCCGTTTTCGCCATCCGGTTCGTAAATCCGAAGGCGATTTTTTTGTTATAGATGCTTCTTCATGGATCACGGTTGTCGCCGTCACCAAGCGGCAGGAGCTGGTGACAGTTCGCCAGTTTCGTTTTGGGATCGAGGATCTTTCGTTGGAAGTCCCCGCCGGAGTTATGGAATCCGATGAAGATCCTTTGGAGTCCGGGATTAGGGAGTTGCGGGAGGAAACCGGATTTGTCGGGGAGGGTGCCGAGTTGCTGGGGTGGATCTATCCGAATCCCGCCATTCAGAATAATCGGTGTCATGTGGTTGGCATCCACAACGTTAAACAAGTTACAAAGACCCACTGGGATGAGCATGAGGAAATTGAGACGCGGCTTGTGCCTCTGGGTCAGGTGGCCGACTTGCTTGCCGGAGGGGAATTTCGTCACGCGCTCAGTCTCTGTGCATTACAGTTCTATTTTTTAAAATATCCTTTGTAACTTCATCAATTCAATTGCCGTTCTCGCATTACACATGTGAATCCGGTAAAAATTTGAATGTTTCCGAGGTTTTCCCGTCTTAGCTATTAGTTGTCCAGATATGAAGCGCCTATTTTTCCCCGTCCTCATCGGCTCGGTCCTCTTTGGGATCCTGGCTGTCCCCAAGTTATGGCTTGGCTTGGCCTACTTGGAGGAAGCTGGATGGGCGTATGCTAAATCGTATTTTGTCCGGCTTTTCATTGATTTTCTTTTTGCCTGGGTGATTTCTCTCGTCGTATGGCTTCAACTGGAGCGCCGCTACTGGGTGGCCACTCTGGCTTTTTGTTTCTCTTCACTGCTTGTTTCAGTTTTTTGGGTGTCATCCTTTAAAAATGCACCTCGAGCTTTCCGCCAGGAAATGGCTTTCCTCTATAAATACATTGAAGCTGAGCCCCTGCGTGCGTTGCCGACTATTCCCAGAGTCGCGACGACCCCGACTCCAACCGATCCTAAATCGGCCCCGGCCGAAGTAAAGAAAGAGCCGGAACGGCTGGGTCCAGAAAAGCAAATCGAACAAACCTTTTATGCCGTGCTGCGCGCATTAAAAAAGTATGAGTCCCAGACAGTGCTTAGCTTGGCCAACGAGCGCACTTGGACATATTTTACAGAGCTTAAGGAATTAGCGCTCTCGGCTGATCGGGAGGTTATTGAGAAATTAAAGCCCATTGACCGGTTTCAGGTTTTGGCTTTGCGCCATATCAAAAAAGCCGAAGAGCTGGTGGGCATGACTAATAAGAACCTTTTTGAGCAGGCAGTGCTGCAAGGTTGGTTCTACGTGGGTGATAAGCCAGATGTACGTATTGATTTTATTGATATGCTTCCTGGTGGTAACCAGGCCCAGGCTGATATCATCGTGAACAGCATAATTCCCGACGAACGGCTCGAGTTCACTCGAGAGCAGGGGATTTGGAAAATGGACCTGCTGCAACTCCTTCCCCGGCAGGAGGAAAAGCTTATGACCACCTTGCTTGAACGAGGTGAAACAGAGCAGGAGTTTTTCTGGAATTTCCTTAAACAGGAAACAGGGAGAGACCCTTCTCCCGATATTTGGAAGCCGGTCGTGCCATCTCCTGAACAAGGGTAGGGCAGCGGGTAATTGAGAACACAAAAACTGCTCTCTCAGGACGAGAACTAATTGTCTAAGAAAGTGTTCCTTATAAGGAGGGTCTAATTACCGTTATGGGACTGGACTTTACTTTCCTGAGTGGTCTACCTACTCTCTGCGTTTCAGCTTCTTGCTGATTAAATTTACTGTTCTCATCTATGAGTTTACTCGCTTCTTCACTGGGAAAGAAATACATCATGGCGCTTTCCGGGCTGGTGCTTTCCCTGTTCGTTCTTGGGCATATGCTGGGAAACCTCCAGGTGTTTGGTGACCCGTATCTGATCAATGCTTACGGTTATAAACTACAACACTTGCCCTACGGCCTGCTTTGGATCATACGTCTCTTTCTTCTCGCCTGTGTACTAGCGCATATCTGGGCTGCGATTACGCTTAAGATTCAAAACAAGAAGGCCCGCCCCGAGGAGTATGAGCAAAAAGCAACTGTGCAAGCATCTCTCGCTTCACGCACCATGATCATGTCTGGCTTGATCATCCTTCTCTTCCTGATTTTTCACCTGCTTCATTACACGGTGAGAGCGGTGCCCGGACATGAGTACAACCAGGCCATTGTGACCAACGATGGAACCGAATACCCAGCGGAAGTGATTCTCATTAAAAACGGCAAACCTATGGTCGACTCCTATGGTAAACCTCTGCAGGTACATAATCTTCACGATATGATGGTGGCCGGATTTTCCTACCCGCTTATTTCACTATTTTATGTGGTGGCCACCTACCTGCTCTGCATGCACCTTTCCCATGGAGTAAGCAGTATGTTCCAATCTGTCGGGCTGCGAAATGAGACGTGGCGCTACCGTTTGGATATCATCGGCAAGATATACGGCTGGGTCCTCTTCCTGGGTTACGCATCTATTCCAATAAGCATATGGCTGGGAGTCGTCAAAGCAACCGTATAGCCTGCAGAGAACTATTTAGGTCATGATTTTAGACGCGAAAATTCCAGACGGCTCCATCGAGGACAAGTGGAGCAATCACAAATTCAGCAACAAGCTGGTTAACCCAGCGAACAAGCGAAAGTACAACATCATTGTCGTCGGTTCCGGTTTGGCGGGCGGCTCCGCTGCCGCGACTCTGGGTGAGTTGGGTTATAATGTGAAGTGCTTCTGCTACCAGGATAGTCCTCGCCGCGCTCACTCCATTGCCGCTCAGGGAGGGATCAATGCCGCTAAGAATTATCAGAACGACGGTGATAGCGTGTATCGACTTTTTTATGACACGATCAAGGGAGGTGACTTTCGGTCGCGCGAGGCCAACGTATATCGGCTAGCCGAAGTCAGTGGAAACATCATCGATCAGTGTGTTGCTCAAGGCGTGCCATTTGCACGTGAGTACGGAGGTCATTTGGCAAATCGCTCGTTCGGCGGTGCCCAGGTATCGCGCACCTTTTATGCTCGGGGTCAAACCGGTCAGCAGCTGTTGCTGGGAGCCTATTCTGCTCTCAATGCCCAGATCGCCCGCGGTCAGGTCGAGATGTATAACCGGCACGAAATGCTGGAGCTTGTTCTAGTTGAAGGTCACGCCAAAGGCATTATAACTCGCAACCTGGTAAACGGGGCTATCGAGTCCTGGAGTGCGGATGCGGTCATCCTTGCTACCGGTGGCTACAGCACCGTATTTTTCCTCTCCACTTGTGCGGCAGGTGTCAACGTGACCGGAGCTTTTCGTTCCTTCAAAAAGGGAGCCGGTTTCGCCAATCCCTGTTATACACAAATTCACCCGACCTGTATTCCTCAAGAAGGGGATCACCAGTCGAAACTGACTCTGATGTCTGAATCACTTCGCAATGATGGCAGGGTTTGGGTGCCTAAGGATCCCAAAGTTTCGGAACAGCTTCGCAACAAGGATATTCGCCCGCGCGACGTAGCTGAAAGTGAACGTGATTACTACCTGGAGCGCAAGTACCCCAGTTTTGGAAATCTTGCTCCGCGCGATATTTCCAGTCGGTCAGCCAAAGAAGCCTGCGATAAAGGCCGCGGAGTTTCCTATACCGGATTCGGCGTGTATTTGGATTTTGAGGACGCCATTGGGCGGCTTGGTCAGCCAGCCATTGAAGAGCGCTATGGCAACCTCTTTGAAATGTACGAGCGCATCAGTGGTGACAATGGCTACGAAACGCCGATGATGATTTACCCCGCCCCGCACTACACGATGGGTGGCCTATGGGTGGATTACAATTTGATGAGCAACGTCGATGGGTTATTCGTCCTGGGTGAAGCTAATTTCTCCGACCACGGTGCGAATCGCCTCGGAGCCAGTGCTCTTATGCAAGGCCTGGCCGACGGGTACTTTGTTGTTCCTTATACGGTTGCCAATTATCTCGCACGAGTAGGTGCAGGTGCTCCGGATCCGGATGGACCTGCTTTCAAGGAAGCAAAAGCATCGATTAACGATAACCTGAATAAGATGCTCAGCGTCCAGGGCAAACGATCTGCCCGTTCCATCCATATTGAGCTGGGTCGAATCATGTGGGAGTACTGCGGTATGGCCCGCGACGATGCCGGATTGAAAAAAGCTCTCCAGTTGATTCCTGAATTGAGGGAAGAATTCTGGAGCAATGTGCGGATCCCCGGCACCGGTGAGCAATTGAACATCGAGCTGGAGCGTGCGGGTCGTGTGGCAGACCACTTGGAGTTTGCCGAGCTTATGTGTCATGACGCGCACGACCGCGATGAATCCTGCGGCGGACACTTCCGCGTCGAGCACCAGACCGATGAAGGCGAAGCGAAACGTGACGACGAAAATTTCTCCCATGTTTCAGTGTGGGAACATCAGGGCGTGAACACTGCCCCCGTGAAACACAATGAGGAACTGGTATACGAATCAGTTACAATGGCCACCCGGAGTTACAAGTAATCGGAGACAATTTTCATGAAGTTAAATTTACGTATTTGGAGACAGGACGGCGAAAACTCCGCCGGCCGTTTGGTGGATTACAAGATGGACGATGTGTCACCGGACTCATCCTTCCTCGAAATGCTCGACCTGCTGAATGAAGATCTAATCGTAAACGGCGATGAGCCTGTTGCTTTCGATCACGACTGCCGGGAAGGTATCTGCGGAATGTGCTCTTTGACTATCAACGGAGTTCCGCACGGCCCCGAGCGCATGACCTCTGTTTGCCAGTTGCATATGCGGCATTTTTCGGATGGGGAGACGGTTGTCATCGAGCCGTGGCGTGCAAAACCATTTCCGATTATTAGAGATCTGGTCGTTGATCGCACTCCATTCGACCGGATTCAGCAGGCGGGAGGATTCATATCTGTCCGGACCGGCAGCGCGCCGGACGGCAACGCCATTCCAATTTCTAAAGAGGTAGCCGATTACGCTATGGACGCCGCTGCATGCATCGGTTGTGGCGCGTGTGTGGCTGCCTGTAAAAATGCGTCGGCTATGCTGTTTACTGCCGCCAAAACTTCCCAGCTCAACAGCCTGCCTCAGGGCAAGGCCGAGAAGGATCGCCGCGTACTCGGCATGGTGGCTGCCATGGACGAAGCCGGGTTTGGTAACTGCACCAATTACGGAGAGTGCCAGGCCGTTTGCCCCAAGGGCATCACCCTCGATTTTATAGCCCAAATGAACCGGGATTACGCGGTTGCCTCGACGAAAAAGCTGTTTGGTTGCGCGTTTTAGCGAGGTGCCTTTCAGCTAAACGGGGCATTTCTGGGGCGGAATACTCCTCTGCATCAGGTGGGGTTTGCGTATAATGAGTGTAAAATTCCGTGACTTTGCCCTTTTTTTCGCGAATTCAGGCTCGATTCCGATGGTAATTGTGGGCCATTAACCTCATCTGCCATTCATCCTGAATTGCATGCAGCTCCTTATATGATCACGGACGATTCCATAGACATTTCCAACATGGTGATTCTCGTCATCGACGATAGCCCTTTGGACCGAAAGCTAATATCAAAGGTGCTTGAGCGCCAAAACTTCAAGGTATTTTCGGCCGGCAGCGGAGAGGAAGGCATATCCATGATCGAATCGGTCAAACCGGACCTCATCCTTTTAGACATAATGATGGAGGGTATGGACGGCTTGGAAACATGCGCCCACCTCAAGGAAATGCCGGAATGTCAAAATGTTGCCATCATCTTCGTGACCGGCAAAACTGATTCAGACACGATATTACAGGCGTTTTCGGAAGGAGCGTCCGACTACATCACCAAACCGTACCGGATCAAAGAAGCTCTGGCTCGGATTGAGACCCACTTGAAGGTGCGTAGCCTGCTTCAACAGCATACCACTTTCATTAAGGCTCTGACCCAGGCGAACACCGAAAAATCGAAATTTCTGGGTATCGCTTCTCACGATTTGAAGAACCCGCTTATTTCTATCAATGGTCTTTCGGGTTTCTTGGCGACTGGCAAATTCGGTTCGCTGAGTGCCACCCAGGCGGAAATGGTTTCCAGTATTTACGAAGCTTCCGAAGCTATGTTGGCCCTGGTTAACGATCTCTTCGACGTTGCCTTGATTGAGACTGGGCAGCTAAACGTTGAAATCGATGAGGTGGACCTGCGCTCCGTGGTTAAGACTTCGGTCAACCTGTACCGGGTTACTGCGGAGAACAAAAATATTTCCATTGAATTTGTTGAAAAAGAAGTGCCCGACAAAGTGCGCTGCGACAAGCGCCAGGTGCGCCGGGTGATGGACAACCTCCTCAGCAATGCGATCAAGTTCTCAGAGCCGGGAACCACCATTACTGTAATTTTGGAAAGCGACCGCAACTGGGTCTTCTTTCGTGTGGCTGATGAGGGACCGGGAATTCCCGAAGATGAGTTTGATAAACTGTTCCAAAGCTTTTCCAAGACCTCCGTCAAGCCGACTGGAGGAGAGACAAGCACCGGCCTCGGCTTGAATATCTGCAAAAAAGTAATGCAGGCTCATGGTGGTAAAATCTATGCCGAGAATTTGCCAGATCAAGGGGCTCAATTTTCTGTCCAACTCCAGAAAACTGCGCTTAGCTAGTTCCGTATGGAATTAGAAGTTGTTTGGAACGCCGGAGCTGCTCTGGGCGAAGGACCCATTTGGTACGATAACAAATTACAGTGGTTGGATATTGAGCGGTGCCGATTGCATATTTACCACCCGAAGGATGATAAAAAGGAAACCTTCACCTTGCCGGGTAAAATTGGAACGGTCGTGCCTCGTAAATCCGGAGGTCTCGTTCTGGCCATGGAAAATGGTTTTGCTCTTTTCGATCCCGCAACAGAACGGCTCACGCCTTTGCCTAACCCTCCAGGCGAGACTATGGCCGGGCGATTCAACGACGGGAAATGCGATCCGCAAGGTCGTTTTTGGGCTGGCACGATGGCCAGTGAAAACGGTGTCGCAACTGGCAGCCTTTATCGACTGGATCCCGATTTCCAATGCGAAGTGATCCAAACCGGCATCGGTTGCTCCAACGGGCTCACCTGGAGCCATGATCATTCGACCTTCTATTATATCGATAGTTTTAAGAACCGGATCGAAGCCTACGATTTCGATCCAGACTCGGGCAGTATCGACCATATGCGAATCTTGAGAGAGGAACCCAAAGGCGAGGGTTTACCGGTATTCGATGGTATGACTATTGATACCGAAGGACGACTCTGGGTAGCACGATGGACTGGAAATTGCGTGCAATGTATTGATCCGGAATCGGGTGAGATACTCGAGCGTATCGAAGTGCCGGTTCGAAAGATCACGGCTTGCTGGTTCGGAGGGGAGGACCTCGGCGACCTCTATATCACTTGTGCCTCAGTAGACGAAACGGATGAGCAATTAAAATCCCAACCGAATGCCGGATCACTCTTTCGATGCCGTCCTGGTGCGAAGGGAATTCCGGCAGTGGCTTTTGCTGGTTGAGCTTCCTTATCCTACTCGTCCTCTTACTTCCTTACCATCAACTCCGTAGCCATAGAGAGGCGTTCTTTGTATCACAGGAGCGGAGTTAGCTTGCGATATTGTTTTCAGGGTAGGGCTATTGCGCGTGCCCCGGTATTGCTTAGACGGGTCCTCCGCAATGCGGCAGTTGTTAAGACATTCAGGTCCTACTTTCTCCGCGGAGCTTTTAGCCAACTTGCTGAAATCACGGAAGCGTCCGTCACAATGCCTTCTGCTGCGTCCTCTTTTTGATTCAGGAGTTCTCCCTCCGTATCGAAGTACTTAATAGTCATCTTTCTGTCATCGAGAGGTCCCGAGAAGGCGAGGGTAGCAAAATTGCGCTCCTTAATCTGATCCATTTTGCCAGGAAAAATATCCAGGCGCGTTTCGTTTTTGTTCGAACCGCTAGAGGCCCCGGATGTAAGCGGGCTGCAGGTAAATTCGATGAATCGATAGGTCTTTCCTTTCAAGCCCGCCTTACCCGGCTTACCGGGCTGGCCTCCGCCTTTAAGCTCGAGTACGTTTACCTCCGAAAAGTGTACATCGCCGCTCAGGAAAACCACACCGTCTATTCCTTCCTCCATAATGCGGTCCATCAGATACTGCCATTCCTCATCAAACATCCGGTAGCTGTCATCGGTTCTTGGATCTGCCAAAACAGGGTTACCAACACAGATAATGTTGAAGTTGGAAGGATAACTGGGAGTCCATCCGTCAGTGGATTGTCCCTGCCTGTATTTAAGGCTGCTCACCAACCAGTCCACTTGCTCTTTCCCCAGCATATCCCGCTCACGATCGAATGGTTTTAAATGCTCGGGGCCATCCCGGTAGGTGCGGTTATCCAAAAGGTAGAAATTTGCGTCCCCATAATTAAAAAATGAAAATATCCCCGGTGTGCCGGGAAGGCCTGCTGATGGATTTCCAAAAAACAAGCTGAAGGCCTCAGCAGTCTGATCCTTATTCCAAAATTCCCAACCTGCATTGTTGGGGCCATAGTCATGGTCATCCCAGATGGCATAATTCGGAGTGGATGCTAAGAGCCCTCGTAAGTGAGGTAGAGACCGATCGTGAGTCCATCGCTGAAAAATTCCGGTGCGGGAGGACCAGTCTGACTCGCGCAGGTAAACATTGTCCCCCAGCCAGATAAAGAGGTCTGGATCCTTTTCATAGATGCTCTCAAATATTTCATATCCCCCACCGTACGGTTTACCACCCAAACGGTCATAGCCACCCTCCTGGTTGATATAAGCACAGCTGCCGAACCCGATGGAAAAATCAAACACCCGGTGGCCCTCCTCGCGGAATCGCCAGTTTTTAGGAGTGGAAAATTCTAGAGGTATGGGTCCTCCTTCCCGGTAGCCATCGCGGAATCGGGGAGTGACTTTTCCCCCATCGATCCATACTTCGTAGTCATAGCTAGCGTCGGATCGAACCTTGTCGGCCAGGCATTTGGCCACGAATGCCGTATCGTTTTTAGTTCGAATTGGCTCGGTCAACCACTTGGTGGCTGGATCTCCTTTATGCCAGTATTTGATTTGGACTTTGGCGGGCCCGGTCGTTTGCACCCATATGAGCACCTCTGCCATGGTGGCATAACCGATCATCGGCCCGGACTCTAGTTTGTCGTATGTATTGTCCGCCTCTGAGGTGGATTGAACTGCAACCAATAGTGCCAATCCAAAACCTCCTCGTCTAAAAAATTGTCCTAACATTACGGATGAGGTTAGTTTCTCGAGGAGGCTGGTCAACCTTCGCTTCCCGTTACGCTTGGTGTCTCCCGCAGGTCTCGCGGAGTCGAGATGCCGTCCTACGGTTCGGTTTACGGTCAAGGCCGCTCCTGCACCATGATTCGAACAGCTTAATTGTAGGAGTTAGCTTGCTGACGATTCGTAGGATTTACCATTATTCATTCGGGTTACTCTCGTTCATCAAGCAGAATGTCCAGGACTTCCAGGCTCCTCAGGATTTCCAAGATGGAAACACTCAGCGACGTGACCATGGTGATTAGTGCGAGTACGAAGACGATTTTGGCGACCATTTGGAGCCCTAAAAACAGCAACAGTATGGTTGCGACTGAGAGAAGAATACTGGTGATGCCGAACAGTTGCATCCATTTGACCAACTGTACCCGTTTCCGCAGAAATTGTATCTGTTGCGATACGCTGGCTGCTCCCGAGCTCTTATACTCGCTATGCAGGCTACGAATTCGATTCGACAGAGCCGCATGCCGGTTGGTGTAGGCTAACAGAAGGACCGAGATGGCTGGGAAAAAAAGAGCGGGTGTGGTCAAAGGTAGATCCATGGACGTGTAATGTAAGGTTGAACCTTAGCTCTGCACTAAATATCCATGAAACACTACACTTATCAGAAAAAGCTTCAGGCCATATGGCAGAAAGCTGTGGATCTCTACCAAGCAGGAAATCGCGATGGCACTACCTATTTCGATGATGAAGAAAGCAATTTCCTCGCCTCTATAGGAGCGAATGCTCAGGAAATTTTCGACTTTGCCGAAGACTATGTTTCAGGAGGCGAACCCGACTTTACAACCGTCGCCATCATCCACGATATTCGGCGAGCCTATTTTCAAGAAGTTCAGAAAGGTCTTCCATCTGAAGAGGTGCTTGATCCAACCACCTTGCCGGCCAAGGACACCGAGGCAGAAGGCATCCGCTGGTTACCGCGCATCATCCAAAAAGCCAAAGCCAAGTTACGAGGTGAGCTCCATCCTGATGTTATGTATAGCTGTGGGGGTGACCGCCACTTTCTGAAAGAAAACGACGTCCATGCCGGCGAATTCTTACGCATAGTTTGGGAAAATTGGGACCATGAAGACGCCATCGTTGATTGGGTGGTCCGGCGGATAAGAGGAGATCTGGCAGTAGCAGAGTGATTCATTTGGACCTTTTACCCTCTGGTCTGATCTTGAGGCTCGTGTCCGGTCCGTACCCTCCTGCCTCCAGAGAATAATTTCCTGTCAGTGGTAAACCGGGGGATCAGGGTTGAATCAACAGTGCAACGGAATCCGCAGACAGCCCCCAGCTGACGAGGTCCGGTTTGCCATCGTGATTCAGGTCAGCGGTCGTCAAACTTAGACCACCAGTGTAATAACGGTCCGGCTCGGTTTCCCAACCGCCCTCAACCTTGGCGAGATGGATCTCCACATTGCCGAGAAGAATGTCGGCGCGCGAGTCTCCGTCAACGTCAGCCAGATGGAGTTTGTCGGCTGTCGAAGCAGTGGCGAGGAGCGTTTCCGGGTTTG
>JAPUIL010000447.1 GCA_027297085.1 Verrucomicrobiota bacterium
GACGTACCCCGAATAAGGATCGTCAGAGTTCTTGTCGGCGTAGTTGCACTCCACACGAAAGTTCACGGTATTACCCGAGATGGAAACGATGTCGGTGTCGGCTTCGACGATGTTGATGTGGTGATCGGCACTCGCGTAATCCAGTTTGAACCCGTTCATTGCAACAGTGGCCTTTACCACAGGGCTATCAAAGGCGGCGCTACCCGCGATGCTGCGGCGCCCCGTACCCTTAGGGATTCTCACGCTCGATGTGCGGAATTCGATTGCCATGTTTAATCTCCCGTAACAGGATAGATAGGAAAAATGATTTCGCCCGCAAATCCACGACGGTCACGTTAACCCAACGCAGTTGGCTTGACTCGAGATTCCCCAGTTGGACTTGTTCGCCAGCTGCATTTTGATTCGTGCCTTGGTCTATCTTGGCGAGCGGGTTCACTGTAAGCTCGTCAAATCTAGAGCTATAACCGAATCTGCGGAAGGCAAAAGGGGCGCGTATTTTTGCTTTTGCAAAAGTCGGGACGCTTTTGACTATCCGCTGCATGTGCTCGTTAGGCTCTCAAAATCAAAGAACGAACCTCTCTCGTCGTCTCCAAAATTCGCATCTGTTTCCAGGTATCAACTACCGTTCTTAGTGCAGGAAGACGAATTCACCCTTTGATGGAACCCCATTGTTGTCGATGACAAACAGCATGTACCATCCCTTGGGAGCCAGTGCATGCGGATGTCCACCATTGGGAGCTGTCGCTGTTAGGGTTTTTGTTCCTGTCTGCAAATGATCTACTTTTATAACTCGTTGCTCGCTGTCAGTCTGATGAGTAACGGCCATTGGTCGAACCAGCGTTACCTTGGTAATTACGGCATTATTTTCAAGAGTTATCGTGAACGCCTTTCCGTGATGAATGGGATCAGGCGAAACGTTATCAATCTTTGGTGGGGTTCCGCCGGTATTGAGGTAAGGGGGCTTGTAGATTTCAAGCACATTATCGCTTACTCTTCCTCCAGTACCTCCAGTAGCCACGACTTCGCCGCTAGGTAGAAGCAGCGCCAGTGAGTGATAGCCGCGAAAGCTCGCTAGGCTGGCTAATCTCGTCCAGATGCCGGTCTCTGGGTCGTACAAAAGACATGGAGCGGTTGTGTCCGCGACACCGCCGCACACAAAGACCGTGCCATCTGGAAGGAGGACAACGTTGGGGTGAATCCTGGGGCTGATTGTTCCACCCGTGGTCGTATCGGTAGGTAGATCTTGGGGGGTCGACCAAGTCGTGGAGGGGCCAGTTACGTCAATCAGCTGAAATTTTCTAGCTTCTGAATCCGTGACTCCGCCCCCTATCATCATGACCTGAAGATAGGGCGAAGTGGATTTCGTAATAAGAACAGACATTCCCTTGGTCCGTTTGGCAGCGCCTCGGTCCGTCCACTTGCCGACAGCCCCCGTGGCTGTGTAGTCAAATTCAAAATGAGCAGATTCCTGCACAGCATCTGTATTGGGCAGGTCTTCCCCGTTGTCAGCAAATCCGACCGGTGCATAGAAAATTTCCCCGCCGGGTAGCGGATGAAGCCCAGGATAAAGTTGCGGAAAGTTTTTGTTGCCGTTGGTGTCCACGTCCATCGTAGGATCAGGTGTCGCAGTAACCAGAGAATAGGTCCCCGTGTTTTCCGAGTAAATTTCCATCTCCGCGGGATAGCCGGATGCAATCAGTGAGCGACCGGGATCGTCACCCAGAGTGACCACAGTTGGATACCATCGACTTCTGAGCATCTTGGTTCGAGGGTTTCCGGGGCTCTTAAGGTCTTTGGTGACATCCCAAGTCTCTGCTACTGGATCGAACAACAGTCCTGTGGATGGATCTCCTTCGGGATTACCGTTCTCGCCGCCCCCTCCGACGGCGAGAAGCGTTCCATCAGAGAGGAACGCATGCCCCGCGCAGTACAGATTGTCAGCCGGTGCCACGGGTATCGTGATGTCACCTGTTTCTGGATTCCAAATCGGTGTTTCTGAAGTTGGATTGTTCCATTCGCAGGCGGCTTCAATGAACAACACCTTTCCGGTGCGAAGTAACGCGCCGTGTGCGATCCTATAAGAAGTACCGTCCTTTTCTACCGTCCCTCCATCCTCCCAAGTTCCCATGGCGCTGGGCCCTAGATGTACACTGAGTGTTCGTATCAGATCAATGACCCAGTCCAGGTCAAGAATACGTACGATTTGATCGAGGTGAAAAAAACCTTGTAACGGTGAAATACGGCCCCTTTCGGCAAGGATGCACTCGGCATCCTTGCGTTTCATAATCGACTTGGGCTTAATCTTTGGTTGTCCTCGATCTGTGTGATCGTCGTAAAAAGGACGATTACGTCCCCCGCCACGCCATTCCGGCCGCACAGTTTTTTCAGGCGGTTTCATCAAGTCTTCCGGTCTTGCCGCAGCATTCAGAAATTGAAGGATGCGCCGATGGAATACAGGTCCGATTTCAAGTTCTTTACCTTTCTCCATGATCTCTTCCTCGTTAATTATCACATATCGTTATTGAAAATTAGTTGCTTAATAATACCAATCCTGATATCACCTCCTTCCTGAATCAGAGCCTAACGCAGTGCTCACCCGCCGACACCACCTCCACCGTCTCCACCGGAGGCGAGGATACTGAGTACCCCGACGACGACAACGCAGACAAGCGCAAGGTGGCGAAGCGTTGTCCAAATTTGGGTGCTCTTGATTTGGGTGCTCTTGCTATTCATGCCTACCCCCATGCCGACGCGAGATGCGAAATGTGGAGGGCAAGACCCCTCATAAAGCGAAAGGACAACAAGCTGGCGGGTGGTGAGGGAT
>JAPUIL010000448.1 GCA_027297085.1 Verrucomicrobiota bacterium
AGGATTTTCCCTCGTAATTGTCCACTGAGTTTTTTTAAGGCATCCAGATCGGTATAATCTACCAGCAGAGGAACTCCGGTAATTTCTCCTTCGGTTCCGGCAGTCCAGGCCGAGGGCAGAGCAATAATAGACATGTATCGCGGTTCTACCATTTCAACTGAGTACGATTCGATAGCCCATCCACGCAGACCCGCTTCGTAACTGTCAAAACGGACATTCTCCAGGCCAATGGCTTGGAGCTTCTTTTTTGCCCACTCAGCGGCTTCCAGGAAATCGGGAGTCCCAGACAACCGCGGCCCATAAACATCTGAAATGTAGCTGAGTGTCTCCAGTACTTTAGAATTTTGAAAGCCTTCCTCCTTGATCCGCGCAATGGTCTCATAGTCCAACCTCTCTTGCGCGAAGATACCGCTCGACAAAATGCTCCAAAAAATGAATGTTATGACTTTTGGAGATTTCATCGTGTTTAACCTTTCAATACGATAGCTATGATCATTTGTGGCGGTCACCCGCTACAGGATCCAGTTCTGCGCAGAAGACGCAAACCACTGCGCAAACACAAGACGCCCAAATGGCTGTTTACGGGGAAATAGCAAAAGAAAGAGAGTCTATTAATTTGCTCTTGCCTGATTCGGCTCGCCTTCCAAACGATAATTGGCAGGCGTTACGATTTTCGGGAGTGTTTGCTTACTTTACGGTTAGCACAAAAACACCGCCTGCCGAATCGAAACCGTACTTTCCACCGGCATCAAAACCATCAACGTATTTAATTTCGACTATACCTACGCTTGTAATGGTTAGCAGCACCTCCCTAGTCCCGAGCCTTGCCCCGTTAAGATAGACTAAAGCCGGCACTGGGCGAGATGTCTTGCCAGTCGTTCGCGTATCTCTATGAAGAAGATTAGGTCTTAGGTAGCGTATTATATCATATGCCGTATCAGCTTGTGGCACCGTAGCGATTTCATCGGCCGTGATCAAGTCGCGATCCCGATGTGCCCTCTGTCCGGTTGCACAGCTGATGGATGTAAGGAATAAGACGCTTACAAGTACACTCACAAACCTTCGCACAGGAAACTCCTCGCGATCATTAGCCTTAACACGATCGCTGAATTACAGAAAAAGATACCCCGCCCTTTAGGACGGAGCATCTCTTGAACCCTTTACTGCAAGCTGAGCAGCATAATGAGGGCTACGGATTAATTAAGGAATATTCGGATTTCTATTTGTTTCACTACGCGGAATCGGCATGTAATTTTTGAATTTCCCATCGGGGAGATGCCAAAGATTAAACCGCCTCTGATCAACGATCCGTGTGCCTTTCAAATGCAAGGTCTTATCCCGCTCTTCTATGAGCAAACCCAATGCTCCGGTATGCTTGTTGACAGGAACACTCCCTAGTAGGTTACCCCCGGTGGTGCTTGCACCGCCCCAAGGGTTGTCATATGCGGCCATTTCAGCAGGAGTAACTTCGTCCAGTCCATGAAACCGGCGCACATTGTTGATATGTTCCAGGGGATCACCACCAGCGCCGTTGATGGCAGCCTCGGCCAGAATCAACTGCATCTCGCGCCAGTCTATGAGGTCCGTGGCCTGATCCCGGTTAGGAAAGAAGTCCTGTTGAATCCCTGTAGAACCTAATGCGACAAACGGTTCCCATTGGTTTCCCCCACTTATATCCGGATATTCGTTGAATATCGCTCTTTCCCACATAGGCAGACGTTCATTTTGATTAGCGAGGCCGGCACGCGGGTCTACCGTGTCCCGATGCCCCGGGTTACCCGGCGCACCTTCTTCAGCGGGTCGGCCAAAACGGCTTACGATACCGGCCGGCACCTGTGGATTCGCGTCTGAGATTCCGGACCAAACTTCCGAAAGAGCGGTGCCTTCTTTTGGATCATCGAGAAGATACTTCATAAATCGAGGATGGCTGCTAAACTGTGGTTCGTTACCTCTACCGGTCCGTTCGTAAAAAGCATTTTGGAATCTTATCGTATGCGGAATCTGCAATGGTGGGTCTCCTTGCTGCAACCCCTTCTCGGCAGCCGCCTTGGCCTCGGTAGCGTTGCCGTCAAAAATATGGGTTCTCGCAATAAATGACCAAAGAACCCTATCGGAATTCGGGACGGGTGGATTGTTTCCCGGATCAAGTCCCATGGCTGCGTTGAAGAGCGTACGTGCTTGCGCATGCAACTCTTCGACACTAAAAAAGGCGCCAAACTCGCCAGCGTTCACCTGCGCCTTGGTCGTTATTGGGGATCCCGGTAGATTCCCAGTCACGGCCTGCGCGCCCCAATGCTCTCCCACATACATTCGCATGAGCCCTCCGACGAAGTTGCCCCACCAGAGAGCACGTTCTCTCAACGCCGGATCCTGAAAGCCTCCTCCGGCATCCACTGCCGCAACTCTCTCGACCAGGTCATCCGCAAAGAACCGCGTTCTGTGGTAATTCTCCCAATCTCGCTCGTAAAAGTCGAGGTCCGACTGGTCGGTGTCTTGCACAAATTGCGGCCACTCCGGACTGCCGCCATAGTGACCTTGAATCATTTCATCGGAATAGGCGGCAATCTTCTCTAGAATCGAGGGCACTCCATCCTGCTCGCCCGAAAGGCCGAACTCCCCTAGCACACCCGTAATAAGGAACGGTATGTTCGCTTCCGTGTTGAGAAGGTCATCTTCCACCTGATCGATAAGGGGATCGACGCTATCCACATAATTCTGGCATGAGATGAAACACAGACTCAACAGCATCAATGCCAGAGGCCATATGATTACTTTTGCATCTTTCATAATATCAGCTCCAAGTTAAAAATAAGTTAGCATTAATTCTGTTGGATCAGAATGTTAGCGTGACGAATGCGCTCCAGCTTCTGCCTTGTGGGATTGTCCCATTGTTGAAGCTATTCTGCGGGCCGTCTGTAAAACCGAAAGAATTCGCCTCGGAATCGGCCCCGGTAAAGCCACCCACCCAGTGTTCCACCACCGACCCGTCTTCCTGGGTTACCTTGTCTATATATGCATCGCGTTTGAACCAGGACTTTAGGTTGGTGCCGACGATGCCAACTCTTAGACCCGTGATATTGCTGAAAACGGATGATTTCCGTAGCAACTTATCAAAACTATAACTGAAACTTAGCTCACGCAGTTTGAGAAAATCGCCCGGTTGAATAGAATTGGCATCATTTCTGCGATTCGTCGAGGCCAATCGATTGGCGACATCAATGTACTCCTGAGTTCCGGGTGTGAGGGTTGCCACACCGGTACCGGTATCGCCAATCCCCAGTTGCTGAACCATGATGTCAAAGTCCAGGACATTGCCGCCGTCTCCGGTGAAATAAGCCCCGTCCGGAATGCGTAGACCCCTACTGATCCTGTCCACTCGGTCCTCATTATAAAGGAAAAAGCCGGTCTTCCACGAGAGGTTGCTATAAAAAGTAAAACCACCTACAGTCAAGTTCGAGGCAAAACTGCCGTAATAATCCGGGTCACCCGTGCCGAGATTTACGGGGCCATCACTCTCCAGGTAGCCAATAATCGTGCCCACCGGGACTTCCGTACCCCTTCGGGGATCAAACTCAAGGTTGGAAATACGGTTGCCCTCGGTGGCAAAAATGGCCCCTATAGTTATGGGGTTATAAAATGCGCCCTTCGGCAGACCTTCTCTGTAATACTGCCGGCCGCCGCCGGGTCCCTGACGGATCTCGTTAGCGCCGCCCATATCGGTTACTTCGTTCGTTTGCCAGGACTGAGTCAAAGTGAAGTTGGTCCTCCAGCCACCGAACTTTCTGCCCGCAAAGTTCGCATGAAGCTGAGCCTCCCATCCCGAACCTTCAATCTTACCGATATTTAACTTCGGTTCGTCTGAAGTCAAGCCCGAGGACGGAACATTTTCAGCAGGTATAATAGAGTCGCTGGTATTCTGGCGATAGTAGGTAAAATCTAAAGCATAGTTGGCAACTTCCGCCTCAAAGCCGATCTCAAATTCTTTCACACGTTCGGGCTTAAGGCGAGGATTTCCAATGGACGAGATGGTACCCCCAATGCCAAATTGGCTCTCAGCTGCCCGCCAGAGCAAAGGAATGCCATCCGTTCGACCGGGAAGAACGCCGGTTTCGCCATAAGCCGTTCGCAATTTCAGGAACGAAAAGAAGCCGGGCGTCCAATCAAACTGATCGAGACGTACCATGAATTTGACGGCTGGATAAGTAATAGCCGAAGTCAGTGGCCCAAGTACGCTGGCAAAGTCCCGACGCAGCATAAGTGTGGCATAGTAGGTCTCCCGATATGAAATATCGTGGCTGGTGAAAACACCGGCGGATCTGGTATGATCGTTCTCCTCAAGGATCTCACCCACCTCCTCACCGACTGAAATATCGCTAAGCAGCGCATTCGCAAACAGGAATTTTTCCGTAACGACAGACCTGGCTCGTTCGTTAAAAACCTGAGTGCCGACCGTGGAAGTTGCGGAGAAAGGACCAAGATTATACTTATAGGCGACATCGCCAGTATAAGTCAAGACCCGACTGTTGCGTTGGGCAATTCTTTTTTCGCCATCTTCATCCTGACCGTGTAGTTCTAAAGTGGTCACTTCCTGTATTTGAATGTTTCTATTATCCCGGTTATCCATGCCGAGCGTGACCCTGGCGCTCAATCCTTCCAAGCGACTCCCGCTACCTTGCCAAGGCGAAAGTTCCGCGGTCACAGAGCCCGTGAAACTGTTTATGAAATTCAGGTCAGAGTTGGTGGCCCAATAATTCGGCTTAATGCTACGAGATCGGGGATCATTATACCCAAACCGATTAAAGATAAGATAGCGCCACTCGCCACCACTCCGTTCGCGATTGCCATGGATAGGCCATTCGATTTCTGCATCCGAAAACTGCGTGCTAGCCCTCAAGGTGAACTTCTGACTAGGGAAGAAGTCGAAATTTGCTCTGACATTGGTCTGCTCGAACCGGTTTTCAGGCACGTGACCGTCTTCACCATCCCGGTCCACGGACAGGTACATTCTCATCTGGTCCGTACCACCGGTAACACTCACGCTATTCTTGATGATCGCACCTTTGCGAAACAACTCATTGTTCAATAACTCAAAGTTTCTAGCCGCTTCCTCGCCGACCGTCAAGGTGTTATAGCCGAAGTCACCTCTGTAAGTCACGGACCAGTTTTTTCCACCTGGCATTGCCAACCTACCCCTTC
>JAPUIL010000449.1 GCA_027297085.1 Verrucomicrobiota bacterium
AATGTCTTGGTGGAGTATGGGGGCCTGCCGGTTGCGAGTTGACGCGACAAGTTTTCCAGGTCGGCGTCGCTCTCGACTTCGAGCACCATACCTGCAAATCCCGATTCCTCGACGAGTTTGCCCTGTTGCTCTGCAGATAGCTTTTCCAATCCGCCAGCATCGTAAATATAGAGTGGGCGGGATGGGGTGTCTTTTTTGGCATGCAGCATTGCTCCGGTGAATACGGTGAAAATGAGGCAGGCGCTGAGCAGGGAGATTCGTTTCATAGTCGTTGTTGGTAATGTACCATAGTTTGGGCTTTGGGTTCTATCACATTGCAGTCTTTCAACTCGCCAGGGTAATGTCGGTTGATTGGGAAAGGTAACGGAAAAAGCGCAAAATATTCCGGTGAACACAAGAAAATCAACAGAACCCAAATCTGTATCTCAGCGCTTTAGCCTGAGCCCACGGACTATAGATGCCTGCTGCGACACACGCTCTGACCTATTGGACGCAATGCTAAGGAGAATACCTGTCTACTCCTGTTTGGCGACAAACCGGATCATACCAAAATAATTGCACATCCGGCTATGAAGGTAATAATTGCGCTTCCTTTCAAAGCTTCTATAAGTGTTTCAATGCTACCACAGCAGACATTGATTCGAGTTGCGATTGCATGGACCGTCGTATTGACGGCACCCATACTATTTGCCGGCGCTGATGATTCGCTCGGGCAACAAAGGGGAAATCCCTTTGCCATGCATGGAACGGAGAAAATGATATACGATGCCCGTATGGAGCCGCAGGCCGTACTCCATAAGGACGTGATCTACATCGTCTATCAGGCCGACCGGGACGCCAATATAGGGAATCCCCACATCATCAGCTATGATACCAAACGTGAAACATGGTCGGAGCCGGTACAGATTGCCACCGTGCCGACATATGATCACCATTATGCACCGGTGCTGTGGATCGACAAGGATGACCGCTTTCATATCCTTTACCAGTGCCACGGCCGCAGTGGCATTCACATGGTGTCCGAGAAACCGGGCGATTTTACCCGCTGGAAGGAGAGCACGACCATCGCGCCCTTCATCAGCTATCCGAAATTCCTGCACATCTCCGACCAACGCATAATGATGTACCATCGCGTCTTCGGGCATATGGGCTACTGGACCTATCACATCTCGGAGGACGGCGGCTATACCTGGCAGCGCCCCGAAACATCGCATGTCGATTTCGACCAGGACCCGCAGGTCGACGATGACCTCCATGCCGGGAGCTATCATACCATCAAGCTCGATGCGACCGGCGAAAACCTGCACGTGGGCTTTGTCTGGAAGGATGAACGTGGCCGGCGTGACAACCGTTACCATGAGGTCCTGGACAAGAACAAGCGGTACAACCTGTATTACCTGCGATTGAATCTCGCGTCCGGCAAAATTTATACGCTGGAAGGCAAAGAGCTGAAACAACCGCTGAACAAGAGCCGCGCGGAACAATGCAAGGTGCTGGATTCGGACTATTATCTGACTAATATACCAACTCTCGCACTGGATGCCGATGGCAACCCGGTCTTTTTATTGCTGATGTCCGACAAGACACCTACCGACACTGTGTTCCATTTTATTCGGCGGCAGGGCGACAAGTGGGTAAAGACTCCCATCGCCCGCACCGTCAGCACCTGGGCCGGTAGTCACCTGCAACGGACGGGACCCGGCAAATGGTCGGCGATACTCGTCGTGGGGAAGGATAAGGGCGAAATACCCAGTTATGGCGGCGGCGCGATGCAGAAGTGGGTGTCCGATGACGACGGGCAAACCTGGCGGATGGCGGAAACGCTGGACCCGGAGCCGGGACTCATTTACAACAATCCGTCTCCGGTATGGACCTCAGACGGGCAGGTGCTGGACGACTGGCTGGTTTTTTACGGCTGGAACGGTCCGCGCAGCATCGACGATTACATTCTCGGCGATAAGGGTAAATTGCATAATACCGGCAAGGCATTTCTGTGGCATGACGGGGAGTTTAAGTAGTGTCCTTTCCACTCTTCCAGTTAGAGGGGTTTTTATAAACGAAGGCTTCTAAGAACCCGAACCTCTAACCTCGAGATTTTGTGTCGAGATCCAAGGTGTGTCCCCTTTCTACTTCCCCTGGCCCAACCAAGGGCAGCAGCCTTGCTCCAGCCGAAAAATTCATTCTGCCACAGGCGCATTTTTAGTGCAAAGTGGTATTAGAGCAACAGTTGGTGAAATGTACGATTGGTCCGCCTTCGCCCTGCGGGTCTCCGGCGTGACAGCCTCCGCTTTGCTCTTCGCTCCAAGCGTAGGTTGGTGGGCCCTCTCGGACTTGAACCGAGGACCAAACGATTATGAGTCGTTTGCTCTAACCAACTGAGCTAAGGGCCCGAAAAAAGAGCGAGCATTGGAACGAATGCTTTCCCGCTAGTCAATCCCGACGTCTGGCGAATTTTGTGCTGTCCTTTGCAGAAAGGAGCTTACGCTTCCTATCTGGGTAACGATAGTCTGCGTGGTGTAAATAAACTCCTTCGAGTTTCTCAATTCCTCGAGGTGGTAGCGAAGAGGCGTTTCCTGAACAATAGTGTGTTTCATGGCACGGTATTTATCCAGGCCTCGACCTTTAATAGAAAGTCCTTTCTCGATATGCCCAACTGTATCCGGCACAATTTTCAATTGAGCTTTCAACCTCTGAGTCTCTTGGTGAAGTTGCGGATCTCGGTTTATCACCTGGCGAGGTAGTTGGCAATTCCGTAGAGTGGAACGATATGGAGCTCTTGCAAAACACCATAGTTTTCCAGTGAAACTCGAAAGCCTTTTGACAAATTTCGCTCGGCCATAAATTTTCGAATGCTCTGCATGCTTCCTTTTCCTCCCGCTTTTACCTCCAGAGGAATAATTTGTTCTTCAAGATTTATAACATAATCCACCTGCGCATTACTGTTTCTAGCTTCCCGATGCCAATAGTATAGACTGGCTGGCTCACGCTCTGACTGCGCAGCAATCATCTCCTGCCCGACAAATGCTTCGGCTATTGATCCTTTATTTATCCTGTCAAAATCTTGAGCAGTCATCAGGCTTGTTATATCCATTCCAAGGATACGTTGATGAAGTCCGACATCCAATAGAATAACCTTGAAACGCTTGGGATTGATTTGAGCCCCCAGTGGAAGACCGCGCGCATCGCTGTGATACACCTTGCGCGCCAATCCAGACAGTACCAACAATTCGAGGGCATCTTTAATCGGCTTTACAGCACTCGCCCGGTCAACCGATGAGTATTTAAACTTGGCCCCGGCCTGCTGGCATATTGATTGAAGTACTTCGTTTAAAAGTAAGGTAGGTGCCCGGTTTTTGTATTTTGCAAAATCATCCCGCAGGGTAACTAACAGGTCGCTCAGTATTTCCTGGCACGCCCGCAAATTTCGAGTATCGCAATAGGCCTGCACAACTTCGGGCATACCCCCGATTATCAGGTACAGCTTGAATGCATCCGTTAATCGTCGGTGAAATGCCAAATCGAGTGGATTATTCACTGACGCATTTCGCAACATTTTCAAACTGCCCTTCTCTCCCAATGCCACCAGGAATTCCTCAAAATTTACCGGGTAAAGAAAAAGTGAGTTCAGACGGCCAACAGCTTGGGAAGGAATAGTTTCCAAGGCAAATTCCAGAAGTGATCCTGCCGCAACCACATGAACATCCGGCAACTTTTCATAGAAAAATCGCAATGATCGCAGGGCATCCGGACAAGCCTGGACTTCATCAAAAAAAACCAGAGTTTCGGCGGCTTCGATTTTTACCCCAAAATAATTAGCCAGCTTCTCCGAAATTGAAACGGGATCCAGGCTCCCTTCGAAAAACGAGTGAATTTCCACTGTTTCCTCAAAATTTACCTCCAGGAAATAGCGATAACTTTTGCCAAATTCCCTGACCGCAAACGTTTTTCCTACCTGGCGCGCACCACGAAGCAACAGAGGTTTTCTTCGAGGGGATTCCTTCCACACCTTCAGCTGCCCTATTATCTTACGATCAAACATTTCCAGTTCACAAAACGAAGAAATTGACAAAATATCAAGGCATAAGAAAATATTTATTAGAAAATATCAAATCATAAATTATGTAGATTCTCTAAAAATCAGCCCATAAAGACCCCTCACTCGCATTTCTCACGGAGTGGTTCCGAGCACAGAGATCGCCAGCACTGAGCCATTAGCAATCCGTGCGTGGGTGGAGAATCGCCATATTTACATGGAACTTGGTGACCAACGAATTTTTGGATTTCCGGCGAGCCGTTTCAGTC
>JAPUIL010000045.1 GCA_027297085.1 Verrucomicrobiota bacterium
TTGATACCGTGAAGAACCACTGAAAAAGACAGGATCCCCAGTAAGGCCACTAAAAAATATGGGGATAATCGTATCATAATGAGGGAGATTTTGATCATTCGATCTTAGTGGTGGCTAAAGATTGAGGCAAGCGCATAAAAGCAAATAGGGTATTAGGCTGCTTTAGTTTATTGCTCAGAATCCAAAATCTCTATGGGTGTGCGTCCCAGCACTTCGCGTCCCTGGCCCGCGATGTAGCGGACCTCGTATTTACCAGATTCACCGGGAAGCCGTATCGAGGCAGGGCTTCCTTGGTTGGTGTAGGTGACTGGGCCACGTTGATTGTCTGGCGAGCCCGCCGGAACAATGGTCAGGTAATCGTTCTGGTTTTGGGGTCCACTCCAATGGATGTAAATGGTTTGATTGATGACTGCGGATTCTGGAGGCTCCAATCCGACCCTGGTTTCAGCGAGTGTGAGCGGTATCCGCCCCAAGGGTACACGATTCGCTCCCCCAATATATCGAATTTCCATTTCGCCCGGTGTCATCGGCGCCTGTAACTCAACGACCGGTTTTCCCCTCGTGACATAGGCGGGTCTTTGATGGAAACTATCTGCGGCAGACTTATTGACCAAGGTGATAAAATCGCCCTTGTTTGCCGGTCCTTGCCACTCCACACGAATGAGGTTTCCCACGGTTGCATCGCGGACGGCATTTAAGACGATCTCCGCTGCTTTTATCTGGATGGGTACGCGGGCCAGGGTTCTGCGATCAGAACCTGCCAGGTAACGGACTTCTGCCTCCCCAACATCCATGGGCGCAACGATGTCGAGCACTTCACTGCCCCGCTTCGCGTAACCCACTTTGGAATAGGTTCGCTCGTCTGCATATTTTGAAACGATAGTTATAAAATCTCCCTGGTTGGCCGGCCCGGTCCACTCGATTTTAACGGTACTTCCCGCCACGGTTTCTTCCGGAGCGGTCAAGGTAACTTCCGGTAAATGAATAGTAATCGGTCTGCGCGCCAAAACCTGGCGATTGGATCCCGAGAGATAGCGAATTTCGGCATCCCCTGCATCCATGGGAGCGACTACCTTGACGGCATACTCACCAGGTTGAGCATAGGCATACTTCATGTAAGTACGCTCCTCGGCATAGGTGGGAACGATCGTGATAAAATCGCCTTTGTTGCCAGGGCCATCCCAATCAATGTTGACTGCACTCCCTGCCACGGCATCTGCCGGAGCAGAGAGAGTTACTTCGGCTTCTTTTATGAGAATCGGGATGCGGGCCAGAGTCGCGCGACCCGAGCCTGCGATATAACGTATTTCGGCTGGGCCAGAATCCATCGGCGCTGTCACCTTGACGATGGGCTCACCTAATTTGGCGTAGGCATATTTCAGGTATTTACCCTCTTCGGTGGCAGCAGGGACGATGGTAATATAATCGCCTTTGTTGGCTGGCCCTGCCCATTCAACGGTGACGTCACCGCCGGCTATGGCTTCCTCAACTGCCGAAAGGGTGACAAAAGCTTCAACGAAGTTGATATCCGCTCGCGCCAAGGTTCGCCGATCCTGACCGGTGATGTAACGGATTTCTCCCAGTCCTGCTTCGGGAAGACCGGTTATTTTGACCTCCGGTGTTCCTCGTTTGGCATAAGCAATTGCTTTCCACGTGCCGGGTTCAGCGTCTTTGGCAACGATGGTTAAAAAGTCACCCGAATAGGCGGGTCCTGTCCATTCGACAGTAATCGTATTTCCTTGTACCGCCTCGCTGGGTCCACTCACGCTGGCTTCGACTTCCGTCAGGTTGACAGTGGCGCGTCCGAGGACCTTTTTTGTAGCAGCAGAAATATAACGGACTTCAGCTTTTTGTGGGTCGATCAATGCCTTCAGCGTAACCGGGTTGTTTTGTTCGATTTGGCTGCGGTTTTTGTAAACCCTTTCTTCAGCCCAGTCCGGGACGATGGTGATAAAATCATCCGGATTCCCGGGGCCTTGCCAGGCTACCTCAAAATCAGAGCCGGCGGGCACGGATTCAGGTACCGTCAGTGTTATGGGGAATTCTTCAATAACCGGTTCGGGCTCAGGTTCAGCAACCACAACCGCGGTTGGAGCCGGAGCTGGTTGAGGTACTGGTTGAATAGTGGTTATCTGTGATGGACCGGTGGCGACCACGTTGATTGCGACCGTGAGCGCATCCAACAGACCTTCAGCATTATCCGTAGCGAGGAACCGTCCTCCGGTTAGCTCTGCGATACACTCGATTTGACTGGCCTGGTCCGCGGATAAATCAAAGGCGATCACATGGGCGGTTAATTTGATTCCAGACGCAAGAAGAGCCGCCACTGCTTCGCAAGGATCGCGCTTACAAGTCTCCAAGCCATCGGTCAAAAGTATAATCGAAGCACCTTCGCGTGCAGTGGATAAAGAATTAGCTGCAAATTCGATAGCGTTGGTCAGAGGTGTCTTGCCGTTTGGCCGTATGCTATTTACCGTTTGCATAAACGCGCTACGATTCAGAGGCGCCGGAGAGATCATGAGCTCGATATCATCACAATCCGATTTACGTCGATGCCCGTAGACAACCAATCCGAGATCTATATTCTCCGGCATGGTGGCCACTAGTTCTCCGATTACCCCTTTGGCTATACGCATTTTTTGCGTTCCTTTTTTGTAGCCAGACATGCTGTTTGATGCGTCTAAGACGATTAAGCACTCCTGTCTTTCCTGGGCCTGCAACCACGACCCTGTTGCCAAGCTTACCGATAAAATAAAAAACCAAAACCCCTTCCAGCTTCTGTGCCTCCAATTCGAGCGATTCATGCTTTGAAATTACTCAACTTTGCGGGATCAATCCAGAAAAATTTCATGAATCGTAATATTTCATATCCCTCGATGGGCTGACGCCGCCTACCGAATGCAATGACATCATCCTACAGAGTTGTTAACGACATCTTCCAATCGATTTCCCATCAGTTAAAAGAAGGCCCATTGAATTATTATATTTGACCAAGCCTTTAGCTGAATCGATACTGTGGTAACGCTTTTGTGTTTCTTCAGGTCATGTTCTTACTTACTTACTTTCCGTTTAGGCAGATAAGGAAACTATTGTTTCTGGTTGTAACAGTAGCGGTGTTTCCAGGGCTGAATGCCAGAACATCTCTTCAGCTGGGCGATTCGACCGGGTTGGCCGGGAATACCATTGATGTCCCATTAAATTTATTTACTGGAGATGTAGTGAGTGGCGCGCAGATCGACCTATACGCAGATCCCGCTGTAGCAACCATAGCGACTGTAACGGGTTCTCTGGCGGGTGCGGGCCATATTGTTGACAGCGAAGATTTGGGTGAAGGAAAAACCCGGGTCGTGGTTTACTCCCCTAATAATTCCTCCTTGTTTTCCAATATCCTGATCGATCTTCAAATTGTTTTGAAATCGACCATCGAGGAGAATGAACGGTCCGTGATTGTGGAGAGCGTTAAACTGGCCGATGAAAGTGCTGGTTTCGTGAATACGGCGCTGGTCCCTCATGCGACATTTTCCGGACCGGATTCATCGGTCGTTTACAAAATGGGAGATGAAGTAAGTGCCAGTAGTGTAGCTTTCGATACCAATGAGTCGGTGGATCGAGTAGAATTCTTAGTTGATGGCTGGCCGGTAGTCAGTGATACTGAACCGCCGTACGAGATGATTTTCCCACTGCATTATTTTGGCAACGTCACCCTCTCGGCCCGCGCCGTAGATAACGATGGGAATATGTTTGAAAGTACTACGGAAGATTATGTGGTAACGTTTCCGCCAACTCTGGCAGATTGGTTGGATGTTTTTTTCACACCCGGTGAACAATCGGATCCCAACATTGGCGCTTTGTTGGCGGATATAGATTTGGATAACCAGGCCACGTTGATGGAGTACGCCATGGGATTGCATCCCCGCCGACGGGATGGCCCGCGTGAATCAGGCTTTTTTCAAGACGGACAAACCGGAGTCTACCAGTTTGGTTATCTCAGACCGGTCGGGGTTACCGATATTCTTTATACGCTCCAAGTTTCCAATGACATGGAAACCTGGTCTGCTCTC
>JAPUIL010000450.1 GCA_027297085.1 Verrucomicrobiota bacterium
CATCACAATCGATCAGGCGGTTCTGCTGCAGCGGCAGAAGTAACTCCTGAATTGCTGAATGAATTAATTCGCCAAAAACCAGAAAACGCGGCTGTCACTTTGCGTGGTTGGCTGAAAGAAAAGGAGGGCGAGTAAATGGAAGCCACCGAGGAACAGTACAGTAGTTTACCAAGGATCCGCCGGTTAGCTATTTTGTTCACGGTGATCGGGCCGGATAATGCCACTGAGGTATTAGCATCTTTCGACGATGCCGAGATCGAGGCGATTGCCCGTGAGATGATGGATCTGGAATTAATCGACGACAAAATGCAGCAACAGGTGCTGGACGAATTTTCAAGCTTGTTGCTGGAAAGCGCCACATCGATAAGGGGTGGATACAAAGTGGCTCTTAAAACCATGGAGTATGCACGCGGAGCGAATCGGGCGAGAAGCCTGGCCAGTAAACTGGACCTGCCTAGTGATGCTCCAAGTGATCTTGGTGACTTTTCAGAAATGAGAGCTCAACAAATGTGGAATCTGCTGAAGGCCGAACAGCCACAGACCATCGCGTTCTTACTCAGCGCAATTGATGCAAGTAAGGCTGCCGAGATCCTCGAACTCATGGATGAAGTCATGCAATCTGAGATTGTCATAAGTATGGGCCACTTAGGGCCGACATCCTCGGATATTCTTGAAAAGGTTCTCAAAAATCTTTCGCGTCACACCGAAGGACGGATGCCACCCCCCGTTTCTAAACTTGGTGGTGCCGAGCATTTGGCCGGGGTGATGAAGCTGCTCGATACCGCGGTTGGTAAAAACCTGCTTACTGTCATCGAGTCTGCTGATGCTGAACTCGGTGCTCTAGTTCTCAAGGAGATGTTCTCATTCCGCGACCTGGTGAAATTGAATCAGAACGCGATGCAACGAGTCATGCGCGAAGTGGATACAACAACCATGGTTATGGCAATGAGGTCTGCATCCACTGAATTAACAGATATTATATACGGGAGTCTTTCCAAGCGGGGAGCTGAAGCCCTTCGCGAAGAGCTTGAAATGATGGCCCCCGCGCGCTTGAAAGAGGTGGAGGCGGCCCAGGAGATTGTCCTGCAAATAGTCCGTAAGCTCGAAGA
This sequence comes from Verrucomicrobiota bacterium, assembly GCA_027297085.1. Classification (GTDB taxonomy): domain Bacteria; phylum Verrucomicrobiota; class Verrucomicrobiia; order Opitutales; family UBA2995; genus UBA2995. The sequence goes on from JAPUIL010000450.1 coordinate 1,110, forward strand.
GGATGGCGAAATCAGTATCGACGGAAATGGAGATGACCAATATGTCTAACACCTTTACCACCCTAAGCCCATTGCGGGCAGTGCGATTGTCTTCCGATAGTCCGGAAGCAACTGGCCCTTTAAAGTCTGAGCTACACGAAAAGGCTCTGGAAAAATCTCGTGAGGAGGGCTACGAAGCAGGAAGGCGCGATGCCGAAGCTGCTCATGCCGAAGCAATACAGCAGATCAAAGCGTTTCAATCCAACACGCTTGAAGGACTTGTGAAGCATGAGGAAAGCCTGTTCTCCGAAGCGGAACAGGCCCTTCCCGAACTCATCCTCGAGGGCGTCCGCCGCATCATAGAAGGTTGGCAGCCCAAGGGTGAGGAAATAGAAAAGCTCGTCCACGAAATACTTGCGGGCCTGGGAGGTGAGGCTGGTCCGGTACGGGTATTCCTGAGCCCGGGGGATAACCATCAAATGCGCTCTCTGCACGAAGATTTAGAACGTGAATTCCCTGGAGTGGCGATTATTGAAGACCCCCAGTTGCGTTCGGGCGAGTGCTATGTCCGCGGACGTTTTGGCATCACTGACGGGCGGTTTGCCGCCAAATTGGAAAACATGAGAAAGGTATTTTTATGAGCGATCGTCAATTAACAGCCAGAGTCAGTTCCTTGCGCGGCCGCTTACGGGAGGCCCCACTTTCATCGCAGCTCGGCTCGGTGCATCAAGTCCGGGGTTTGGTAATCGAAGCAAATGGTCCCAATCTTGCGATTGGAGACCTCTGCCATATTGAGACCCGTGATGGCACTGACGGTGTCATGGCTGAAGTTGTTGGTTTTCACGATCACCGTATGTTGATTATGCCACTCGGAGAAATGAACCGCATTGCTCCGGGTTCAATCGTGGCGGCGGCCAATCACGATGTTGCCATACCGACACCGGCGTCCGCCATGGGACGTATAATCGACGGCCTGGGTAATCCGATTGATGGCAAAGGACCGCTTAATTACAACTATGGCGTTTCTGTTCGTACGACTCCACCCGATCCCTTAACGCGCAAATCAATAACCGATACTTTTAGTACCGGTATTCGTGCGATTGATCTCTTTGCACCGGTTGGCCGTGGTCAACGACTGGGAATTTTTGCCGGTAGCGGTGTCGGTAAGTCGACTCTGCTGGGCATGTTTGTCCGCGGCAGTGAGGCGGACGTCAATGTCATAGCCTTGATTGGTGAACGTGGTCGTGAGGTTCGCGAATTTGTCGAAAACACACTTGGACCCGAGGAAATGGCACGCTCCGTAATAATCGTATCCACCTCGGATCAACCGGCAATGTTGCGCCTTCGCGCAGCGTTTCTGGCCACCACGATTGCAGAAAGTTACCGCGACCTTGGAAAGAATGTGCTCTTCATGATGGATTCAGTGACCCGCTTTGCCATGGCGCAACGCGAGATCGGTTTATCCGTCGGTGAGCCTCCGGCCAGTCGCGGCTATCCGCCGTCCGTCTTTTCATTGCTGCCGCGCCTGATGGAGCGAACTGGGAACTCCGCGGACGGAACCATCACCGCATTTTACACCGTCCTGGTTGAGGGCGACGACATGAATGAACCCATCGCGGATAGCGTGCGGGGTATTCTGGATGGCCACGTCGTACTTTCCAGAGCGATTGCCACCGCAAATATTTATCCTGCTGTTGATGTGCTTGAAAGTATCAGTCGTTTGAATACGCAGATTTGCACTGAGGACGAGCTGGACCTGATCGCCCGGGCTCGCGGCTTTTTGGCAACTTACCGTCAGAATGAAGACCTTATCAACATCGGTGCTTATGCAAACAACAGTAACGCAACCATTGATGAGGCTATCGACAAGCGCAGGAGAATCGTCGAATTGCTACGTCAAAACCATCTCGATGTGACTCACCGTAAGGAGGGATTTGAAAAGCTTAAGGAAGTGTTGTCATGAAGAAATTCAATTTCAAACTCGATTCGGTCTTCACTGTTCGCCGCTATCACAAGAATCAGGCTGCTTATGCTTTGGCTGCTGCACAAAAACAGCGTCTACTGCTTATGGAACAGCTGAACCAAGCCGCACAAAGCAGGACTGAAATTGAAGATGACCTGCTGAGTTGTTATCAGACGCCATCTCTTGCAGCAGAAATTATCCGGCGCCAGGACGCACTGACTTATCAGCGGCATCAGGTCGAGGATATCGAAAAGAAACTGCAGGAGGCGCTGAACCATGAGGACAAGTGCCGTGAAATAGTACTTCTGGCAAGGCAGGGAGAAGAGACCATTTTGAAACTCCTTGAGAAGGAGAAAGAACGCTATCGACATGAACAGGATAGAGAAGACGAGCTCGCGGTAGTCGAATTCATTAATGCCCGTCATCATCTCAGCAACGTATCATAGATCATGGCTACTATTTTAAAACACTGGTATGTTTTTGCTCTGGCCCTAGTCCTTAGCCTGGCTTCGGCCTTGGGTTTGATTTATTTACGTAAGGATGCGTGGATGCCCTCCGGGAATACTGTGAAAAAGGCAGAGCCGGTATCCGAAGCCGGCCCTTTAGCGAGCCAGTCTTTTCGCGAGTGGGAATTTTCCGCTGCCGAACTTGAAAACCTTCGAATTCAGTTGGAAGGCGAAAAAGAAACCCTACGAAAAAAGGAAGACGAACTTCAACGACTGGAGGGTCAAATCCGCAGCGAAGTGGCCGATCTCAATGTGCTCAGAAGAGAATTGGAAACCCTGCGGCAAGACATCCATAAGGATATAATTGTGATCGACGATAACGAGCGGCAAAATCTTCGTAGCCTTTCCAGTCTCTATGCTGAGATGAAGGCTCCCGCAGCGGTCAAAGTACTGGGCGAACTGAAAATCGATACGGTCGTGAAAATTCTTTCGCTCATGCCCTCAGATGCTGCCGCCCGCATTCTTGGAACATTAGCTGATCTACCTGGTGAAGACTCCGCTGAGAAGGCGGCAGAAATCACCGAGGCTATTCGCAACTTAAAGAAGTAATATGGCACACAACATCAACATCCCAAATCTACCCTCAGATAACCCGGCGCAACTGCCGGTTGCGTTGCGCCCATCCGGTAAGCTAGGTGATGCGGCCTCGTCCGGTACAGCTGCCTTTGAGGAAGAACTTACTGGAGAGCAGCACAGGGTGAATACCACGGATTGGGAAAATAATTCCTATCCCAATGCAACGGAACAGAGGGGCGCCTCTAAAGGAAAAGGCGAATCTGAAAGCCAGCAAAATAGGGAGATTGAAGGAGATTATCCAGAAAAAAACTTCAATGGCATAAGGCATGCTATGCATAACAATATGTCTATATTTTCATCAGATTCATCAGAAGTTTCCAAACTTGGAAAAACTTCCTTGGAAGACGTAGAAGCGCTAGTTTCATCGCCTTCAGGGTCCGAGTACCAGGAGGGTGAAACTTCATTGAAAACTGAGCAAGGCGCTTCCTTACCAGGTAGCAACAGCGTGTCTGAACCAGCCATAACTGTGCGACTTGGCGAAGTAGAAGCAAGCAAGCATCAAGATGCCGAGCCTAACCAGGCAGAGCTACGTGAAGACAATGAAGCGATTCATCGCAATAGCGGGGGAAAATTTTTGCCTAAAGCACCTTCCCTCAATGCCAGTGAGGAATCTACAGCGCAGACATCTCGCGCATCTGCTCTTTCTGTGTCTACTCAAAACGCTGAAGCAACTCGGGCCAAAGACGTGCCTATGCCGGCTCCCGAAGCACCGCGTGCAACCGTGGAACGGTCAATTGAGCCACCGCGCCCGGCAGTTTCTTCTACCAGTACTCAGCCTGCTGAAACAACGCAGGTAAAGGAAGCACCCGTCAAGGATAACGATGCTCCGCGACCAAGCTCTGAACCGAACAATCCGCCGGTTCGTACACCCAACTTTTCAGAGTCTACTCAATCAACTCAGGCCAAAGACGCGCCAGCTCGCGAAGCTTCGCGTGCATTGCAGGGTTCGGAATCTTCGCGAAACGTTACCGCTCCTTCGCAGAATGCGGGAGCGGTGGCTTCGCGATCCGTTGCCAGCGCCGCTCAAATTGTTCAGCCGAAAAACCGGAAGGACTCTCCCAGAGCAAGA
>JAPUIL010000451.1 GCA_027297085.1 Verrucomicrobiota bacterium
TATGCTAACGCGTTCAACTCGGCGTCACCCTGAACGCGCCACCATGCCCAAGATTCCAGAACACGACCTCCTTAAACGGCACCATAGCGTCGAACACACCTTCATACCTTAAGACTAACTCTTCTAGCTCAGACTTCCCAAGGTAGATAGAAATATATTCGTTAACATAGATAGCCAGAATTAGCGGACGACTCGAATCATAGCCTTTCCGAGCTTTGCACACTTTATCAATAACTGCACCAACAAGTCCTTTCATGTATTTTTCTACTTCGTCCTCGTTGTATGGAATTTCAACTATTCTCTCTTCGTCTTTCATGTGTACATCCGGCACACTGCGGTCATCCAAATACACCGACGTTAGCTCGACGCCGTATTCTCCATTATTCTTTTTATCTCTAACGACGAAATCTGGTTTCTCTCCTTTGGATAATACTTCTAGTTGCTGATTCTCTGGCAACCGCACGTACGCTTCGATAAATCCAGCTATTTCTAATTCCTCACGTTCTGTCTTATTCGGCCAATTCATATTGTGTGCTCAATTAGGCGCATAACGACGGTTTCTGGGGCGCGCTTTCGTAGACGACACTTCGCAATACCCACAACGTTGATCAAAGCCCAGACGTTTAATTTGCCCCGCGCTACGCGCGTCCCCAGCAAACCAAGGTTAGATAATCTTCTCGTACTTGGTTCTGCCCTTTGTTTGAAGAACAGCTCGACACAAATTAGGTCGTAGTAACGGTAACGGTAACAGTACGTGTCACCGTCCCACCGTTCTCGGACCATATTCTGAAAGTAATATTCTTTGCGCCTGAAGTTGTTGCACGGAACGTCCAGATGGCAGATCGAGTGTCACCCTGGATGATATTGCCTAAACTGAACTGATCCTCCGTAAAGTCCATGTTGATGCCGTCTTCCCGTGTCGTAGAAACTTTACTAAATGTCAGCCCGGATGACATACCGCTGATTTCAATATGCGTTGCGGACACTAAATAAGCACTTGCACCTACTGAAGTGGTTATCGTGAAATCTGTATTTCGGGCTGGTGTTGAAGTGTTGGGGGTGGCTGTTACATTCATTGTTGGAGTAGGATCACCTTTGATCACAAACGCCGCAATGGCCGCCGGTAGACCGGAACTGGGCGCATCCCAATTGATGATCTTCAGGCGATAAGTTCCCGCAGCAGGATAATTGATAATCAGGTACTCGACATTGTCGTCGTACGATTGGGAGGCCCACTCACCGCACTGACCTTTACTATCAGGTGTGCAATCGGCGCCTCGGTCTACCCACAAATCCAGGTCATATTTGACCGCCTTGCTAGCACCGGAACTGGCGGCATCCTCATCCCAAGTCATAACCACCACCAATCGGTCGGTACCTGAAGGAACAGCAATGTCACGGTAACCCCAGGAACTGTTACTGATCGACCGCCAGGCCCAATGCCCCGACCATCCGTTCGATCCGGATCGCGCCCAATGTGCAATATAAGTGGATGCCCGGCCCAAGCCGTAGGTGTTGCGTCCGCCGCTGCTGTTATTTCTCGGGGTATCATCGTCATTATGGAGAATGCTGGCGGCCATCAAGTACGCCCGCAACAGATGTGGCCTGTTTTGAAAGTCAGTATAGTGCTGCATTAACGTTGCAGCAATTCCCGTGATATGGGGTGCCGCCATACTTGTTCCAGTCATTGACCGATAACCGTTGTTGGTGCCAGCATTTACAGACTGGATAGATGTTCCGGTGGCCACCAGATTGGGTTTCATACGATCATCACCGGTCGGACCACGACTGCTGCCACTATTGATATCTCCAACAGTTTGGTATCCCTGAACCAGGACATTTCCTACTGTCAAAGCGTTTTTCGCATCGCCTGGGCTACCAACCGTTTTGGCTCCACTACCGCTATTGCCGGCTGATATCACATACAGTTGCCGGTAATCCCAGGTCTTAGCATCTAGCTTGCGCGACAGGGATCCGGTTCCTGATCCACCTACAGCGTCTGTACTGCCGCTGAAGTTGATCACCTGGGGTCTTGGATTATCACAAGCCGAGGCGTCATCCATATAATCAAATCCATTACGTACCCACGAGGAGCTGAAACGATTGTTGCGATCAAAAACCTTAGCGGCCCGGATTCTCCGGTTTCCACTATTTCCGATCCCAGTGGCCACGCCCCGGTTTCGCGAGTTTCCCGTACCAGTCGCTATGATTGTGCCTAATACATGGGTCCCATGGTCATGCTGGTCGTTCCAGACACCTGCGGCATCGGAAGTGAAATTTCGCCCGCAACCATTCTTGTTGAGATCCACATGGGTCGTGGCCGCAGCTCCCCCCAGCATGAATCCGCTGTCCATGATTCCCAGAATTGTAGTGCTGCCGTCAAAGTTGGTACCTCCTCCTCCGGTTCTAATATAATCAACTCCCATTACGGCCATGCTTTCATCATGACCTCCACCTCCGAGTTCTTCAAGCTCAATGAACAATACGTAATCCTGCAGGGACAGCCAATCGAGCTTTTTCATTTCTACGACCGCCGGATAGGCACTTAAGTCGCTATCGAATTGTCCGAGAATGATGCCTTCTTTCCTTAAAAGCTCCGCACCTTGCTTCTCAAATTCCGGATCGAATAGATTGAGCAGCACCGGCAGACTTTTAAGTTGTTTCGCGTACTTGTTTCGGGCTTCTATTAATCCCTTACTGAGCTTTTGTTCTGGACGTGCATACCCAATCCATTTTACATATTCGAGTTCAATCGTCATTTTCAGAGCTTTTTCATCTCTGGGGATCTTTGCAGTGTACATCTCACCATGGACGTCCAGGATCTGCAAGCCATTGTTGGCGAGTGACTTTTCAATTTCAGGAGTCAGATATTCATCAAGGTACACAAACCCATAGGTAAATTTCCGGTCGGATTTCTCCTGAACGGCTGTCATGAGCCGAACGTCAATACCCGATTTGGGTTCATAGTTCTGTGAAGAGAATTTTAGCCGAATGGTGTCCTTAGGTTCGTTGGGGGCATCACCTACCTCGCTTTTCATCTTCTTCTGTGCCCTTTTTACTCGTTGTATCCCAGCTTTGACCTCCACTAACTGATTATCTTTAACACTGTAATTTTCGGCACCTTTGGGAGGGATGATTTCACCGGTCTGAAGATCGCCGGGTTTCTCAGTAGATTCTGAGCTGGCGTCTCTTTTACTCTGTTCTGCAGGGCCATTCTTGATCTCTTCCATGGCCTGCTTCAGCATTTCGATATCCTGTGCCACGGGAGGCGTTTCTTCTTGTGGCTTGCAGCTAAAAAGGAAGCTTATAGAAAAAACAAAAACAAACAAAAGGCAGCTCTTTGATGACTTTATTGATTTCATTTTATGGTCCTCCGTCTTTTAGTAACTATCTAAATATTAAAACATGTCATCTTCACATTAAAATGGTATGCTATCCCTTTGCTTTGAAATAATCTAACAACTTGCTCAGGGACACGAGGGGTTTCCGTGCACTGAGCATTCACTAATAAGATTACTTCGAAAAAATCTCAAAACGCAAAATTAAAC
>JAPUIL010000452.1 GCA_027297085.1 Verrucomicrobiota bacterium
CTCACACCCCGTTCCGCCAACCGCCGAGCTAGTAAACAATTGGATGCAAAGGACCTTTCCCCCACTTCTTTAATTCCATACAAGTCGAGAGTCGACTGCGACTCATCCGACATATCCGTCAGATCGGGCACGCTGGTCTGCATCTTGAAGGCCAGTTCGTATTGAGAAACCCGGGTCTGAATTTCCGGATCCAGACTGTTCTCGGCATGCATCTGGTTCAGCTTTCCTATTTCTTCAATCACCTGGCGCTGCTCGCTTTGACACACGCCTTCCGGGCTGCCGACATAGTGAACGGCAGCTCCCTTGCTTTGAAACTGAACTCCTTGAAATTTGCTGGGTAGAAAACCCGCGGACCATTGCCTGGAGGAAACGGGCTGGGCACCGCTACGCCCTCCTCTGGACATAAGCACGATGTAACCCGGCAAATCCTGTGTTTCGGAACCAAGACCATACAAGAGCCATGAGCCCATACTCGGCCGGCCTTTTATAATAGAGCCTGCGTTCATAAACGCATGAGCAGGATCATGATTGATCTGCTCGGTATGCAAGGAGCGAACGATACAGATCTCATCGGCAATATTTTGAATATGCGGGAGCAGATCTGAGATCATTTGCCCTGATTTCCCCACGCGGCTGAATTTAAAAGACGACCCCCTCGCCTTCAGAACAGTGTTCTGCAACTGGGCTAGTTCCTGCCCCTTGGTAACGTATTCCGGGAAAGGTTGATCGTGCAGTTTTTTGAGCAGCGGTTTGTGATCGAACAGTTCAAACTGTGAAGGCCCGCCCGCCATGCAGAGGTGAATCACCCGTTTGGCTTTGGGAAAAAAGTGAGGCGATCCCAATACACCCCGCCAGCGATCACTTACCGAAGGAGCAGCAGACAATAGCTTCGGATCAATAAGCGAGCCTAGCGCAAGTGTACCTAACGCTTGGGCTGACTTGCCAAGAAAGGTTCGTCGCGACCAAACACGCTTCTGATTTTGTAGAAAATGGGAATCCAGGAAAGGGTTCATAATCAATAACGCACAATGGTTTCGTTGAGGTTAAGCACCACACGGGTAACCGCGGACCAGGCGGCAAGCTCGATAGGATCCAGACCATCCGGGATCGGCGCATGACCAATCGAGGTGAAGGCTTCGGCTTCATCCGGTTCACCCTGGTAGTACTCAAGGCGGCCCTTGAAGAATTTGGTCAAAGATTCAGATTCCTGATCGGAAGGTGAACGAGCCAAAGCGCGATTATAAATTGAGTCGAGACGCGGCGAAATACCGTTTTCGATTTCTGAAGCCTGCAAAACTGATTGAGCAAACACGCGAGCCGCTTCGACAAAAGTAGGGTCGTTGAGAAGCGTTAGCGCCTGTTGAGGTGTATTAGATTGGGTTCGTTGCGCGGTGCATTCCTCACGTCCCGGAGCATCGAAATTGGCGAGCATGGGATGAAGGAAAGTTCTTTGCCAGTGGGTATAGACGCCTCGGCGGTATTGCCGGTCATCGGTGTCGTCCTGATATTTCCGAACAGGGAAATTCAGAGGTGCGTAATAACCTTCAGGTTGGTAGGGCCTTGAACTGGGGCCACCGATTTCACGGTTGATCAAGCCGGAAATAAATAGGGCGTTGTCCCGCACAAACTCCGCCTCCAGACGACGGGGAATTTGCCGGGCAAGCAGACGATTGTCAGGATCCAGCTTCGCCAGTTCTGGCCGGTACTTTGAAGATTGCCGGTAGGTGCCGGAAATTACCAGCAACCTCACCAACGCTTTAATGTCCCAGCCGCTTTCCACAAATTCCACGGCCAACCAATCGAGCAACTCGGGATGACTCGGCCATTCCCCTTGATTGCCCAGATCGTCAACCACGGCAGAGATCCCGGTCCCGAAAAACTGGGCCCAAAGCCGGTTAACAAAAGTGCGGGCGGTTAAGGGATTGTCTGGCGAGGTCATCCAGTGCGCCAAGTCAAGACGGGATTGTCTTTGATTTCCGGATACAGGTACTTCGCCCACCAGAAACTTAGGCGCTGAAGGTGAAACGATTTCGCCCGATTCATCCTTCCAGTTGCCACGAACGAGGACTCGGGTGAGCAAAGGATCCGTGGATTGGGTGACTACGGTAAAGGCATACCCATCGCGACATTTGGATATCTCATGGTAATTGTAAAGGAGGTCGACGTAGCCCCCTCCATTCCAATCACGGCTCATTACAAAAAGTTTGGCCGTAAGGGGAATCTGATCCTCAACGGAATCAACTGGTAATACGGATGCGTTAGCCGTGTTTTGGAGAACTGCATCACTATAAGTTGTCAAACCCAACGGCGAGGTCGAAACCTGAACACGGCCTACGTGATCACTCTTCAAAATCGCCACTAATTCATCTCCTTCCTGCCAGTCGACCGGCGTCTTCAGAAAATAATTAATCTGATAGGGTTCACGAGTATGGTTGCGAGACGATTTAAAATCCTGGCGGACTGAAGTTTCCAGGTAACCATTAAAATAAATTTCTGTAATCAGATTAGCATAGGCCCGGTAAATGGTGATGGCTTCGGCCTTACCTTCGCCTGGGCGCCGAATTTGCCATTCAACTCCCATATCCAAACGAACCTGTTCTCCCCGGAAGATGTTACCTTCATGAGCTGGATCCGTGAGCACGTCCAAGCGGAGAGTAGCCAAAGGTCCCGGCGCAGGGGTATAGGTCAGGACAATTTCTTCCTTGGAGTCTTCATCAGATTCTTGATCAGATTCCTGATCCAGAAAGAGGACGCTTTCGTCGCTCTTAATTTCGATTTTAGTATCGGCTGTTGAAGTTGCGGAAATCGGATGAAGGGATTCCCAACCCGTGGGATTGGTTTCTATTTTCTGGTTAAAACTTTGCAGCCACTTCTCGTATTCAGCTTGATTTTTCGATTCCGAGATCACTTCAGCCGCTTGAGTGTTCACTAGCTTCCAGAATTCTTTTGTCAGACGAGCTTGGCGACGCTCAAGGTAAGGGCTTTTCACCTCGATTTCCGGAGGAAAAGGAAAGTCATTACTCCATCCTTTCAGTTCTGGCTCCGGGGTGTAGGTATAATCGCTGTAGACTCCATACTGCTTCACATCGGCAAAGAACGCGGCCATGGAATAAAAGTCCTTAGTGGTGAAGGGATCGAACTTGTGGTCGTGGCATTCGGTACAACCCATGGTGGATCCGAGGAAAGTAGTGGCCACGGCTCGCACCCGGTCTGCAGCATATTTTGCCAGGTACTCTTTCGTCTGCGCTCCGCCTTCGCGGGTTACCATGTTCAGCCGGTTAAAACCGGTCGCCACAATCTGCTCAACACTTGGATTTGGAAGTAGGTCGCCTGCAATCTGCTCGGTAACAAACTCATCGTAAGGTTTGTTTTTGTTAAACGCCTCGATCACATAGTCACGGTAAGGAAAGATATTTAGGCCCTGGTCGCCGTGGAAACCCACGGTGTCGGCAAACCGCACCACATCCAACCACGGAACTGCCATGCGCTCACCAAAATGGGGAGAAGCGAGCAAGCGGTTTGTCAGTTGTTCGTAGGCGTCCTCGCGCGGGTCATTTACAAAGGCGTCTACTTCCTCCGGTGTGGGTGGCAATCCAATCAGGTCGAGGCTCAAGCGGCGGATCAGGGTAGATCGATCCGCTTCATCCGATGGTTCGACATTTTGATTATCCAATTCCGCCAGGATAAATGCATCGATGGCATTTCGCACGAGAGCGGGCTTATCGACTTCGGGCAGGGGCGATTTCGTGGGAGTAATATACGCCCAATGGCTCTGATACTCCGCGCCCTGTTCTATCCACCGGCGTATTACCGCTTTGTCGCGGTCAGAAAGCTGGTGCAGATTGTCGATGGGTGGCATCACATCCATCTCGTCGCCGGTGCTGATTCTCCTCCAGGCTTCGGATTCTTCAGGATGCCCTGGAACGATGGGAGTAATTTCTTTCCCGCTCTCTCCCATACGTTTGCGGTAAGCCTCTTTAGGCAGGTCCAACCGAAGTTCAGCTTTGTTGGCTTTTGGATCCGGTCCGTGACA
>JAPUIL010000453.1 GCA_027297085.1 Verrucomicrobiota bacterium
CCTGAGCTTAAACAACGATTTGATGCAGGTGAATTTGCTGCGGTTGTAAAACGTATAGATATATTGACCGGTAATGCTAACACACTTCCGGACTGGTTTTTCCGAAAGATTTGGCGCAGGAAAGAAGGAGTTGATTCCGGGCTGCTAAACGGAAAAGGGCAAGCCCTGGTCTTCCTCGATCAGATGGGATTAGGTAACGCCATTTGCGCGGAACTGGATCAAAAGTTCGTTTCTGTAGAGGTCGGACCGGACTTTGCGAAAATCAATCCCAGCAAGTATCGAATCAATCCCAAAACTCGCGAACACTATCGGCTTCTTTTTGAGAGCTTACATGAGGACAAGATTCAGGTTGATCAAATTCTACATTTGTGGACCTATGATGAGGCTGTCGAGGAAATTTCGAGCTTGGAGATGCTTGAAGAGGCTCAGGAACCGGGTGTCTATAGCCTGCTGTTTTTAATTCAATCTTTGGTTGAAGTTCAGGGTTCCGAGTATTCAGTCAGGTTGTTGTGTATTTCAAGTCATACGCAACCGGTTGCAGCAGAGGATGAGATCGCTTATGAAAAATCACCGGTTTTGGGCCTCATCAAAACGATCGCTCGGGAAATGCCCGGGTTAAACTGTCGTCATATCGATTTACATTTGGACAGTATCGAAGCGAATACAGACTGTATTATCCGGGAGATTCAGAAGGCAGATACAGACTTGGAAGTCGCTTACCGGAATGGGCTGCGTTATATTCCACGGCTGGAGAAAATTGACCCCAGGCAAAATAAAGAGCCTGGGCTTCCCTTTAAAAACAGGGGAATGTATCTGATGAGTGGGGGACTTGGAGGCATTGGCACGGAAGTTGGACGGTATCTGCTGCAACATTACAACGCCAGGCTGTTGATAGTTGGCCGGACTAGTTTGCCAGAGAAAGAGACATGGGAACATCATGTGGGGCAACCGGGTGTCGTATCTGAAAGAATCAAAGCTTATCTGGAATTGGAAAAACTGGGGGGAGAAATCCTCTACGAGAAAGCTGACATTTGCGATCTTGCACAGTTGCGCCAGGTGGTTGACCGCGCCAGGTCTCGATGGAAATGTGACCTGGACGGGATTCTAAATCTAGCGGGACTTTACCAAGAAAATTTTTTAGATAAAGAATCACGAGAAAGTTTTGCAGCAGTCCTTCGTCCCAAAGTACTGGGTACTTGGACCCTTCATGAACTTCTCAAGGAGCACTCAGCTAGCATCTTTATTTCCTTTTCTTCCGTAAGCGGTTTCTTTGGTGGCGCTACCATTGGCGCCTATGCCGCCGCCAACAGTTTTCTGGATACCTTTTCCCAGTACATGAAAAAAAATAGTTCGATTAAAAGTCACTGCTTTGCTTGGACTCAGTGGACGGAGACGGGCGTATCCAGAGGATATTCTGGGATGGGAAGCAGTTCGCAAGCTCTAGGATACCATTCGATTTCAGTCAAGCAAGGATTGCACTCGCTAGCAGTGGGTCTTTTAAGTGAAGAAGCACATTTTTTTGTAGGGTTGGACGATCAAAAATCTCACATTCAACGGCACATCGAGATGGAGTCGTTAAGAACAGAGAAGTTGTGTGCCTATTTCGCCGCTCAAACGAATGGTAATATGATCACCAAAGTCGAGGGTTTGGAAGTGCGGGATCGCTTCGGCAGGCCGAGTAGTTGTGATTTCGTGCAGCTGAAGGAGTTGCCGCTCATGCCTGGCGGAAATGTGGACATGACTGCCCTTTCCAAACTCAACGGTTTCGGCTCTCCGTCGGAAAGAACAATGGTCGTCCCACAAAATGCTTTGGAACAACAGCTCATAAAAATTTGGGAAGAAGTTTTAGGCATTCACCCCATCAGTGTGAAGGATAATTTCTTTGAGCTGGGAGGAAACTCCTTGCAGGCAGTGCGCATATTCTCAAAAATTGAGAAAGCCTTTGGAAAAAAACTGTCTCTCGCTACCCCTTTCCAGGCGCCGACTATTCGGCAACTGGCTGACATTTTTCAGAAGAAAGGATGGTCAACGCCGTGGACCTCGTTGGTTCCGATTCAACCGGACGGTTCCAAACCGGCCTTCTTCTGTGTGGCTCCGCTTGCTAGTACAGTACTTATCTACGCAGATTTGGCACGCCATCTTGGAGGAGATCAGCCATTTTATGGGTTAGAACCTCTGGGGTTGGATGGGGAAAAAGAACCGCAAACCAAAGTTGAAGACATGGCGGCGCACTACATCAAAGACATACGAATGCTTATGCCTGAAGGCCCTTATTTTTTAGGCGGTGGATGCTTCGGGGGGACAGTAGCCTTCGAGATGGCCCTGCAGCTTAAAGCATTAGGTGAGCAAGTTGTGCTAGTTATTTTGGATACCGTTTGGCCTCCCTTGACGGAAGTTACCATAAAAAATCCACCCAAAAATTATCCTTTTGTGATCGATAGATTTGACAGAGTTTTGAGTTCATCTCGAAAATTTCACTTGGGCTCTCTACGACCCAGGCAACTGATCTCAACTGTTAAAAAACTGTTTAGAAGGGCCGGGCCAACTTACCACCAGAACCGCATCCAACGGATCATGAATGCCGCCGACTATAAACCCACTCACATCCAACATGTGATGAATGCTCATTATTTAGCTCGATTGAATTATGTTGCGAAAGTTTACCCGGGCCGGATCATCCTTCTTCAGAGTCCTTTGGGTGCTCAACGTGAGAGTCATTTGGCCTGGTCGGAGTTGGCGGCAGGTGGAGTAGATTGCCACATGGTTCCGGGTGATCATGAGCTCTTGTACGAGGCGCCAAACGTTCAAGATGTGGCAGCAAAATTACGGGCTTGTTTAGATGAAGCACAGCAGATAAAGCAGGGAGTCTCCGATGTCTAGCAAGTACCGTATCTGTCGCTTTGCCGGACGATTGGAAATGCGCTGGGAGGTTATTTCCTAAACAAACGGCCCGAATATGTGATGCTTCTAATGGCCTCTTAAGAAGGAGTGAAAAGCTGATGAACACAAAAACAAAAATGTTATTCCTCATTTTAACTATATCGTTGACCTTAGGATTGATTTTTTTGATAACCTTAGTTTTTAAAACACAGAATCGTGTTGAAATAGTTTACTCCTCCAATCATGTATCCCGAGAAAAAGTCGACAATTTCCGACTTCTTGATCATTTAGGCAAAACCCACGAGTTATATTATTACGCCAATGCTAAAGCGATTGTTCTCATCACTCATGGGACTGGTTGCGCTATTGTCAGACTTAGTATCCCCCAAATCAAAAAACTGCGTGACCGTTATAAGAAGAAGGGGGTTCTCTTTTTTATGATTAATGCTAATCCGCAAGATGACCGCGAAGGCATCTTGAAGCAGGCCAAGGAATTTAAAATCGACCTCCCCATTCTTATTGATGAAACACAACTCATTGCCAAATCATTAGGCGTCTCTCGCACTGCCACGGCAATACTTATTCAACCTAACGATTGGACAATCGCCTACCGAGGCGCGATTGATGACCAGCTGGCGTATGAAACACAAAAAGCGGACGTATCGCACCACTATCTTTCGGATGCCATCAATGCCCTTCTTAAAGGAAAGCTAATCAAAATAGATAAGACAAATGCGAAAGGGTGCCTCATTGATTTTGGAAACATGACTTCAAACACAACAACAGAAATATCTTTTGGCAAGGAAGTGATCCCTATTCTAGAAAATAAATGTATCGCCTGCCATCGAGAAGGAGGGATTGCTCCTTGGGCGATGTCGAGTTATAGGAAAGTGAAAGGCTGGGGGGCAATGATTCGTGAAGTGATTCGGACAAAGCGTATGCCACCTTGGAATGCTGACCAGAATTACGGAACATTTTCAAATGACTTGTCCTTGAGCGTCAAGGAGGCGAGAACTTTAGTCCAATGGATTGAAGCTGGAATGCCACGGGGTGGGGATGATGACTCCTTGCCGCAACTCGTTACTAATACTACACCTGAAGGC
>JAPUIL010000454.1 GCA_027297085.1 Verrucomicrobiota bacterium
AAGTTAGTGGTCATCGGGTCAGGGTCGATTTATCGCAAGAAAGGCAGGGATTTCGTGAGGCAATTTCATGATTACCGGTATTGTCTTACCCAGTGATCCCCATTTTTCTAATTCGGAATGATCTTACTTTTTCAACTCCAACACTTGCGTAGAAATTCTGTAGGGATATGCAGCGCCTGATCGTTTGTTGCGACGGAAGCTGGCGCAAACTGGCTTCCAAGTACCCATCAAACGTGGTCAAGCTTGCCCAATCCATTAAGCGACGTGATGAGAAGGGTATTTCGCAAGTCGTGCATTACAGTGAAGGTGTAGCGGCCAATAATGAGAGCAGGATCGGAGGCATCATGGGTCTGGGGTTGGATGAGAACATCCTGGAAGCCTACACCTTTCTGGCGATGAATTATGAACCGGGCGACGAGATCTTTCTTTTTGGATTCAGTCGAGGTGCATACACCGCGCGCAGCCTGGCGGGATTTATTCACTGTAGCGGTCTAGTTGAACGACCGCATATGCGGAGTATTCCTGAAGCCTATGAGCTTTATCGTAACCGGAAAGCAAGACCTGGTTCTCAAAAGGCAGTTCGTTTTCGTGAAGCCAATGGAGATCGGGTTCCCATCCATTCACTAGGTTGTTGGGACACTGTGGGAGCGCTGGGTATTCCTTTTCAAATTCCGGGCCTAGACATCGATGAGGTGTTTAACCGTCGATTTGCCTTTCATGATACGCGAATCAACCCCTCCGTTAAAAACGCCTTTCACGCCAAGGCTATTGATGAGCTTCGCGAAGTATTTGAAGTCACACCTATGAATCCAGGAAAGAGAGCCGATCAGATCGTAGAAGAATCCTGGTTTCCTGGAGACCATAGTTGCATAGGCGGTGGCAAGGAGTTGAAGGCGCCCTTGTCGAATCGTTGTTTGATTTGGATGTTAGAAAGGATCAAGGCCCACGGACTTCGATTGGAAACCGACCTCAAGCGAATTGAGGACGGAGTCGATTTCGACCACACGACCGAATTCGACAATACGATCCGTGGGTTCTATCGGCTTACCGGTTCAAGCCTACGTTCCATCACGGGAGATTTCGATCAGCTCGATGTTACCGTGAAACGCCGTTGGCGTGATTGCCCCGACTATCGGCCGAAAAATCTGAGTCGACGGTTTCGGAGTAAGTTGGATGATTGGAATGAAAGCTAGAGCATTTATAATTAATATGAAATTACTAAGCGCAGTTTTTATCTTTCTCTTTGGCATCGGGGTTCTCGCCAGCGGACAAAGGAATGTTTCCCCAATTGACATGGAGGAAATGCTGGATGCGAGCACTCTGGATGTGGAGGTTGTCCAGGACTGGCATGTGGTGAAAGGCAAAGTGCCAACGCGTCAGAAATACATGACGATTAACGTGGGTGAGTTATGGCCGGGGCAGAACTACCGGGTTCCGGTTAGGTTCATTGTTCCAGCTGATCGGAAGGCCAAAGGGTTTCATTTAACCGGTGGTCATCAATTGGCAGGCATTGAAAAAGACAGTGAGATAAAAGGTGTGGGAGTTGAGTTGTTAATCGGCGGAGTAGGGCTCGTTTATACCATTATTCAGAATCCCAATTTGTGGGGGCAGGCGGAGTTGGGTGTTGAGATGGAGAAGCGTTTTATCGAGACCTTGAAGCCCCGCTACACCGTTAAGCTTTGGGGGTGGCCGGCGAGCCTCTGCCGGGCAGTTACCGCTGCGTATTCAGAAACTGACTACTTTGAGCAAGGAAAGATTGCCATGTCGGGTGGGTCCAAAAATGGGGCGTCGCCATCCATGGCTCTTATTCATGATGAGCGCATGACGGCTATACACGCCTCGCGTTCCCCTATCTGGGATTCGCCTTTGCGCATGTGCGATGAACAGGCTTGGGAAACATTGAATATTTCGGACCAGGAATTTGCGCATCGCGAGGGATTGAATGAGGCTCTAGCCAACAAGATAACCAGGCATGCGTTTCGCGGAGGATTTTTCGGTCCCGACTTTAACCTGGACGCTTTGGCCAAGGGGCATAGTTGGAAAGACTTACAAGGGTTCACGCATCGGATGGCGGATCATGTTTTTATTTCCCGCAACCTGGAGGACTTGAGAACTCGAAATGTGGATCTATATTTTCATCCGGGCACGAATGACTTTGTTTGTTTCGATGTTCCCTGGGGTGGGAAGCATCATTCGGATATTCCTGTCTATCTGGAAACAAATTTGGGACATGGCAAGAATCGGCCGCACCCGGCTTTGGAGAGGAATCAGAAAAACCTGTCAGCATTTCTTCTGAATCATTTCTTTGATGGAGTAAAACCACTTTTGGAGTCACCTGAGACATACTTCAGCATAGAAGGGACCACCTTAACGGTGACGGTTCGTTTCGATCCCGGTTCCCAATCTGAAAGCGGGCGCATCTGGTGGATGTATGACCGTGGTCCAGAAGGCAGCGGAGCCTATCTTGGCGAATTGTTTTCTGATGACCAATGGAAAGACATGGCCTTTGATTCTAAAACGAATACCTGGGCAATTGAGATCGAGCTTGATGGAAAGGCCTCGTATATCGATTTTTTCAGTAACCACCGGAAGACAATCGACTATGGTTCGGTTAAGTATCCGACGTATATTTCGAGTCCGTATACAAGGATTTCTTTAAGATAAATTATTCGCACAGATGTGCAAAAACGCGAAACCGATCGGCATGGCGAGGACGCCATTGCCCTACCCAAAAGAAACAAGGTAGAGCCATTGCTTCCTAGCAATGCGGGGTATTTACAACTTGTTTAATAGTATGGGAGTTAACGGATCGCTGGTCTTCGTGCTCCATTGTCTAAGTTCATCAATAAGGTCCTTTGTCACTTCGGAATCTTTCGAATCCAGCCAGCGGTTTTGTCTTTCATCCGGATCACTCGGCAAATGATAAAGTTCCGGTTTGCGGACTGTGGACAGGATTAGTTTCCAGTCGCCCTTAATGATGCAACGTTCCTCGCCTTTTTCGAAGTCCGGCTGATGCGGCAAATTGTCTTTATTGATAAAAGGAACATTGACCATCACAACAGAGCTGCGCCCCTTGCTGGTTTTCCCGCTAATCTGTTCGCCTAGATTCCAACCATCCAAGCCGGTGCCCGCAGAGATGCCGAGTAGACCGGTCATAGTTTGATACAAATCGACCGAGCAAATCAAGTTATTGCTCTGTTGGCCTGCCGGGATGACATCTGGGAATCGCATCAACATCGGTATTCTGGCGGTGGTATCATAACAAAGCCTTTTATCGTGGTCATTCCAGCGATGGTCAAAAAAGTGTCCGTGCTCCGTGGTGAAGACTACGAGCGTATTGTCCGCAACCCCTTGCTTCTCGAGTGAAGCCAGAAGTTCCCCAACTGCATCGTCTACAGCCGAACACATGGCGTAGTACTTCCTCCGCTCCTCGTCTTCGGGAAATTGATCGGCGTACATGGCCTCATACTTTTCCGGTACCGAATAAGGTGGGTGAGGAGGATAATAAGATGCAAACGCACAGAACGGTTTTTCAGCATCTGCCTCCATGAAGTCGATCACATCGGGAGTTATGACTTCTGTTTGGTAAACTTGCTCACCATCGACCTCGAAGTAGTGGCCGCTCCCACGCCCATCACCGGGGTAAATCGGCATAACATCCCAGGCATCGCGCGCTGGATCGCCCAAATGCCACTTGCCGAA
>JAPUIL010000455.1 GCA_027297085.1 Verrucomicrobiota bacterium
TTATCGCAGCTCAGGTTGGATTCGAGTTTTGACCGGGAAGATTAAGAACACTGAGTTTGTTTATAAGCATTGAAATAAGTTAAGGAATTGTTAACTCTTTACTGGTAAATCTTGTTCAGCTGAAAAATAGGCCACAACTAAAATAACAAACTGAAAGGAGTTGAAATGAAAATGGTAACACTGTTTAACCGGATTCTAATTATTTCCATAACCACCTCTGCTACCGTGCTTTCAATCTCTGCGGAAGAAAAAGATATCCCCCTGACAGAAGTCCCGGAAGCGGTGCTAAAAACGGCCAAAGCAGAAGTGCCAGGTATAAAACTGCTGGAGGCTGAGGTCGAAGAAGAAAACGGAGTAACCGTTTACGAGTTGGAAGGCGTAAAGGAGGGTTTCGAATATGAGCTGGAGATATCAAAAGACGGCAAACTTTTGGAACTCACCAAGGAGAGAAAGAAAGAAAACGAATAGGCCTTACGAGTGAAAAAGGATTAGCGCTCAATGCTTATATCCAGTCTATGCTTGTTTACTTCACCGGGGAGGGAAACCCGCCGGAGGTGCTTTTAAAGCTTAAGCTCCGGGAGCTGATAACCGGTCTTCTAGTAAGGAACGAGAACACGGAGGTTCAATTCGATTGCGGTACAGCGAACTTGGAAACGGGTGCGGAAATTCAGGTGGATTTCAATGCAGTGACGAACGGAAACATTCCTGAAAACGACGAGACAGCCTACTCCCGGGGTCGCTAGCGAGGGTTAATTCTGAAGAGTGAAGATTGCGGATATCCCCAATCCACAGCACCATATTTGATTGAACGACTCCGACTTTCTAAAGTTTTTTATTGAATAAGTAAGGTCTCTGGAATTTCCTCGACCAAACCAAGAAAACAGATGCCACATTTCTTATTCATCAGCGCTACCAATGGTAGCAATTTACAATTGACTGAACTTCTGACCGAATTCGCGGAGGAATTGGGAGCCACCACCGAAATTGTCAAACTTGAAGACCTGGACATGCCGCTTTACACCCCTTCCGAGAAAGAAGCTTCCGGAGTTCCCGAAGTCGCGAATGACCTAACTCAACAGTTTATAAAGGCCGATGCCTTGATTTTGTTGGCTCCGGAATACAATGGCAGCATTCCTCCGGTAGTGACTAACGCCATCGCCTGGATGAGTGTAGCAGGCGACGATTTTCGCGCAGCGTTTAATGGTCGTTTTGCAGTAGTGGGTACGCACAGTGGCGGAGGCGGTTTTAAAGTCGTGGAAGCATTAAGATCTCAACTTAATCACCTGGGCATGATCGTGCTTGCCCGGACCTTTACCACCAGTTTTAGCAAACAACAAAATCCGGATTCCGCACGAGCCATTTTCAAGCAGCTTGTTGAGCTCACAGATAAATAGTGTCCATTCAGCTTCAGCAGGATTGCAGTACCGGATTGTCCAAAAATATTTAAAGTTTAACTGATGTGGGGCGTAGTCAAACCTCCATGCATAGCGTACTCGCACTGCTTGATCCTTTAACAAGCTGCCTCTCTTATTACGCTCTATGCACCGCATTGTCTTACCCAACACCGACGTCGCTGTTTCCCCGCTTTGCCTCGGATTAGCTTCGTTGGGTGTATAAAATACCGAAGAAGAGGCTTTTGATCTCATGGATTGCTTCGCTGACAAAGGCGGCAACTTCCTCGATACCGCCAGAGTCTACCCAAACGTTTCAAACGCCTTCGGAAGTGCAAGCAGTAAATAGTTAAAATACAGTGTGTTATGGAAATTGGTATAGATTTTGGAAACCTCACAAAAAGTTACGTTTCAAAAATGCACTTGTTATTTTCGCTTCGCTGTCGCCAGGGCTCGGTACGAAGGCTAAAACCGACATGCACGAAGAGCTGTGTTCCAGCCCGCAACCCGCTTGGTCACGTAGTTCTCTACGCTCCCGCGCTTGCTTGCAGACTGCGCCTTGCTCTTCATCACATCTCGATTTTTTGAAACACTTGGGTCTATTCAAACTGGGTGCCGGGTGAACGACACCGTAGCGAAAGAATCTTGGGAGACTGGCTACAGAAACGCGGCTTTCGCGATCAGGTGGTCCTGGCGACGAAGGGTGGCCACCGTGATCAAGTGGATCAATCTCTGCGTGTTACTCCAGAGAAAATTTCAAAAGATTTGGCAGACAGCCTGCTTAAACTTCGCGTCGACTACATCGACTTATACTACCTGCACCGCGATGATCCATCAATCCCGGTTTCGGAAATCATTGATTACCTTAATGATGAAATAGCATCGGGAAAAATTCGTTACTTTGGTTCCTCCAATTAGTCTCCGGAGCGACTAGCGGAAGCAAACAACTACGCGGCGGCGAGCGGGAAACAGGGCTTTGTGGCAAATCAACCACTCTGGAGTCTTGGCTCGCGGAATATAACCCCGCCCGCCGATCCCACTTTGTTGCGACTTGATCAAAAAACGTACGCCTACCACACAAAAGCTCAAATTGCGTTGATCCCCTACTCATCTCAAGCTGGTGGATATTTCTCTAAATTTGCTGAGAGCGGGACACCTACTTCCTTCACTGAATCACCTCTGCATTGTCCCGAGAATCAGGCAATTGCCGGCAAGCTAAAGTTGCTTTCCGAAGCCATCGGCATAGAAATCGCCCACCTTGTGGTAGCGTACCTTTTCCATCGTCCATTTCCGGTTGTTCCTATCGTAGGCTGCCGAATAGCAAGTCAAATGGAGGATAGTTTCAAGAGTCTCGATATTCAGCTATCGATAGAAGTAATCGAAGAACTCCACAACCTGGATCCTTGGTAAAAATAAGCAAATCGCTTCGGTTCAAAACCCGTCACCATAGTATTTTTAAAAATCCAACTCAACCGATTGGCCCTCCTTGGGCACTGTGACTCTCCAGTGCAAATATTTGCGGATCTGTTCTGCCAGTGCTTCTCGTGGACCATCTTCCCCATGAACCAGGAACACATGCTCTGGCTTCCGATTGAATCCGAGCAACCAGGCAAGAATTTCTTGATAATCAGCATGTCCTTAAAATCCGGATACATATTCTATATCCGCATTTACCGGAATCATCTCACCAAACATCTTCAACTCCTTAGCGCCGCCGAGTAGATGCCGGCCTCTGGAACCCTCGGCCTGATAGCCCACAAAGAGGATGGTGTTTTTATCATAGGGCAAGCGTTCTCGAAGATGATGCAGGACTCGCCCTCCTGTTGCCATACCACTCGCGGATATGATGATTCCCTGCTCACACGCATTATTAATAGCAATACTCTGATCACGCTTTGGACAGAGTTTCAGTTTCCTGGGCCGAAATAATTGCGTCCCAGCGATATGCAATTTCCGGCAGCTCAAATTCAAGTCGCGGATGTGGCTGCGATGCACTTCCAAAGCTTTGAGGGCCATAGGTGAATCCACATAAATGGGCACCTCCGGTAACAATCCTTGTTCCTCCATTTCCCTTATCATAAATAGTAAGGTCTGTGTCCTGCCCACCGAGAAAGCTGGAATGATTACCATGCCTCCACGATTAAAGGGTTTTTAGCGATATCGATGAATTTTTTTCTCGGATCCATATCTTCGTGTAGACGATCTCCATAAGTAGATTCGAGAACGAGGTAATCGACGTTGTGGGCTTGAACAGGCGCACGAAGCACTGAATCAAAAGGCCGGCCCAAGTCGCCGCTGAAAACGATTTTTCGGAAGCCATCACCTCTTTTAGTTTTTAAGTCTAAGAACGCAGACCCCAAAATATGCCCGGCATCCCGATACTTTCCTCGCAAACCTTCCGCCGGGTAAAAGTGCTGACCGTATTCCACAGGGCTCAGCAAAGGAAACACATCCTGCGCATCTTCCTCTGTAAAGAGTGCCTTGGCGGGATTGTGTTTTGAATATCCCTTTTTATTGGCGTATCGTGCCTCCTCCTCCTGCAAGTGACCGGTGTCCGGAAGAAGAATCTCTACCAGGTCTGAAGTTGCTCGTGTGCAGTGGATGGGGCCTCGAAATCCGTCCTTAACCAATCGGGGGAGATAACCAGTATGATCGATGTGGGCATGCGTTAAAATAGTCTCATCGATGAGAGTGGGCGACACCGGGAACGCATCCCAATTTTTAAGCCGATTAGCTTTAACTCCTTGAAATAAACCGCAATCAATAAGCAGGCGTTTGCCGTGCGTCTCCAGTAAATGCCGGGAACCGGTAACAGTTCCAGCAGCCCCGAGAAAAGTAAGTTTAGCCATATGAAATTCAATCTCCTAAGAGAAGAATGTAGTCTCAGGAATCCTGATACCAAACGCAAGAATCGAAAAAGCGGAGAGCCACGCTCTCTACATTTTAGCAGCTCCCCCTCAAGACCTGTTAGCCATCAGCGGCAGGATGATCGAAATAGGTGATTGCTTCTGCTTGCTCAACCATCTCCACGAATGTGGACCTATAACCACCCTCGTTATGACCCAGGGCATTGCGTGCAGTAGATAGGACCCAGTCAAATGTAACATCCCCTTTATATTGGGAGTTCCTTAGAAGCTGACCAAACCCTGCAACCGCAGCTGCAAATCTGAAATCGCTGGATGCTTCCTCGAAAGGCACAAGCTTGTCAGCGAGTGGCACTTCTATAGGCTCCGCCTCGCTACCGTTGGGATGTTGATAGTATACTCTTACTGTAACAATATCGGACACGTTTGCCCCTCTTGTATCCGCATTTGTGGCCGCAAAAGAGGAGCCTTCCGAGGTTGGATCGTTAGCAACATCCGCAGGTATCAATTCGAATAAGGCGGTTACCGATTGTCCTGCCGGCTGGATCTTGCTTCTGAGGAGTGGCATTCCCTCCGACCTGCCCAGGGTAGCCTTAATACCAGCCTCGTAGCCAATGAGTCGGTATGCATCCACATGAGATGGATTAAAATCTACTTCTACCGTAACATCTCGCGCTATGGTGATGATAGAACCGGAAACCTGGCCGGCAAATAATTGATCTGAATCGGCGAGTGAATCGATGTAAGCATATTGCCCGTTTCCCATTCGCGCCAGTGCCGCCATGGGTGAACTGACACCACGGTCCATAGCGAAGCCGTATGCCGATAAAGAAATCCCGCTGTTGGCTTGACGGGCTATCAGTCTGTTCAGGTATTTCGGATCGGGTATTCCGAGCGAAAAGTCCCCATCGCTGCAAACGATCACCCGATTGTTTCCCCCCTCAATAAATGCACCTTTTGCTATGGCATAAGCTTCCACAATACCGGTTTGCATGCGAGAGGTGCCTCCTGGTTGCAGGCTTTTTAATCCTCTCTCGATACGCGGACCATTCACGACCATGGTGGACGGCAGTACCACTTCAGTTGCTCCCCCATAAGTGACAATGGCTACCCGTTCATGGGCCCTCAGCTTTCCAAGCAATTTTTGAATGCCTGCTTTGACAAGAGGCAGTTTGTTTTTCTCATCCATCGATCCACTCACATCGACGAGGAACACAAGATTACTATCAACCCGGGAATCCCAGGGGATTTCATATCCCTGTACTCCTACTCTTAACAGAGTATGTCCATTCATCCATGGTGAGATGGCTTGTTCCAAATGTACGGCAAACGGTTCCTCAAGTGATGCGGGTGATGGATACTCGTACTGAAATGAATTCACCAAAGATTCGATATGGATATCCCAGGGAGCAGGAAGTCGCCCACGATTCAAAGCTACTTCCAACTGAGAAAATGGATGTAAGGAGGCCTCCAGCGGAAATCCCGAAAGCGGATCAGAAAAAGAATCAACAATCGGAGACTCCGAATATTTCAGCTCATTCAATTCCATACCATAGCCCAGGTATGAGCCATTGTCCCGCCACCAGAGAGATCTTTCCTTCCACTTCGGAGATCGAGGGGGATCAAGGTCATTTTCCCAATTGCCGGTGAGAAGTTCGGAAGTTTCCGCCACAGTTGAAGAGATCCACCCAACGGGAAGCGGACGAGAGGTTGCGCCGTTATCCACGCCCGGCACTACCTTATTCAAGATCATCAAACAGGCACCGAGCATTAAAAAAGCAGCGATACTGGACAACAAGGGCATCCACTCGGATTTAAAGCTGTGGCCCTCAAAAATGAGAATGGACTGGGCCTCTGCTTTTGTAAACGCCGGAAAAAACAAAGGATCGCCCAACTCCTTTTGATAGGCCACCGTCAAACCGTTCTGTAGTTGCCGTATTTCGTCGGAGAAAGTCCGCAAATCCTTGTCGTTGCGGAGCGCCTCCTCAATTTCCTGACAGTTGCCGGGATCTCTAATTTCGCCTAATATGTAGGCGGTTAATCGTGTTTCGTCCGTTTTCATTATTGAAGTTCACTAAAGGGTGCAGGGTCTGATTCTGAGACCAGTGTTTTAAGTCTCTTCAATCCGTGGTGGAGAATCACACCAACCAGGTTTACTGATTTACCGGTGATCTCGGAGATCTCCTTGTAGGATAGACCACCTTGAAATTTTAAGCGCAGCACCTCCTGCTGGGCAGGAGTCAAAAGATCCACGTATGCCAGGAGAGTTTTGGACAAATCATGCTGCTCCGCCACCTGCCGAGGATGCGGGCGGTCCGACGATTTTTGCTCCAATATCGTACTATCAATGATGCTCATACGACCTTCCTTGCGGACTATGTCCAGTATGCGAGAGCGGCACACGCGTAGTAACCATGGTTTGACATGGGATTCAATTTTACGGCGATCCTGTTTGAGTAAGCGTACATATGTTTCTTGAACGGCATCTTCCGCTCTCTCACGATTCCGACACATCCCGTAAGCATATCTGGAGAGGGCTTCGTGGTGACATTCGGCCACTTCTTTAGCCCACTGGAGGTGTTCTGAGGATGGCGACTGGAGCATTAGATAACCGGCTGGTTAGTACCTCTTACCCTATAAACGAACCCATAGGAGATATATTAATCCAAACCTAAAAGTTTTTTCTAATACCTTAGACCATCTCCAGGTAAAAAGGCTCAAAAAAATAAGCCCAAACCATTATTTATAGGAAGCTGTGGCTGGTTATTCGCGGCCGAGGCTCAATGCGACTGTATTGCTCGTCATTCGCAGCCGTGCACTCATCAACCGCATAACGTACATCAGCAATTTCACACCCAATCGAGGCTGATTAAGCAGTATCTCATTAAAACGGCCTTGATACAAAATCATGACCATAGATTCATCCGCCACCTCGATCGAAGCTGACCTGGGCTGGCCGTCAAGCAAGGACATTTCCCCCACAGTTTTGCCAGGACCAATCTCAGAAATCTTTTGAGGATTCCCATCCGCATCACTCTTTAACACCGATAGTTTTCCTTTAATCAGAACCCCCATATAACATTCGGGATCCCCTTCCAAGAACAGGACGTCTCCTGCAATTAATTTGTAAACTTTGAAGTGTTTTGCAAACTCCTGAACTTCCTCTTCGTCCAGTTCACTGGACAAATGAGTAATCTCCAAATGTCCAGCGATCTTATCGCTAGCCATAAGAATGGGCTTAAAGCGGTCCCGGATCGATACAAAGTTAACTTCCATAAAGCTCCATAAAAATTGGATCCCAAAATGGGGTGAGAAAAGAAAAACTGCAAAACGATGGGCATCTTTTCCAACGAATTTACAAAGCGCGGAACACCATGCAATCAGTGACTATTTGTGAAAACCTACCACAGATCGCTCACCTATAGGCAAATTTTTTATGCCAAAGGGAAAAGGACGCCTCAGGGCCTCAACGATAGTTTCCCTTTTACTTTAACCTTAAAGGGTGGTCTCGAAATATCCAACGGCACATTCTGAATAATCTGCTGGATAGCTTCACTTTTTACAGGTTTTGGGAGAAAATCGTTCATTCCAGCCTCCATGCACATTTCCTGGTGACCTGTCATAGCATTGGCTGTCAGTGCTATGATCCATGGCCGTTCGGTAGAACCTACGAGTTGTCGAATCTTACGAGTCGCTTCCAGGCCATCCATTACTGGCATTTGCATATCCATAAAAATGACATCGGGCCGGTGCTCCTCGAACATTTCGAGCGCCTTCATTCCATTTTCAGCCAACTTGGGTTCGTATCCGTGGTTCTTCAGGATAAGCTCGGCCACACGCAGGTTAACTCGATTGTCATCTACCACGAGGATATTCATTGGTCGAAGAAGGCCCATTTTGGATTTCATATCACCTGCAACACTCCGATCTTCCAGGGTTGAAGTCTGATTACCCAAGACGGAAGTCACCGTTCGAATAAGTGGCTTGGATTGAATTGGCTTATGAACCACGCCGTCAAATCCTGGAGGATTTTCGTTTATGCGCAGACCTTCATAAGGAGCCCATTTCAAAATCGAACCGATTTGGTTATCACAAGCCTTTCGCAACTGTGCCGCAAATCGATCACAAGGTATATCTTTAATGTTTGAGCCCAAGATCACAAGATTCCACAAAGAACCTCGCTCTAAATGCTCAAGAAATCCATTCGCACTTCCCCATGAACCTACATTCGCTCCCCAGCGTTTAAGGAACTTAACCATTTCCCTACGGTTAAAATCAGACGAATCGACGATTGCAATGGATTTGCCTTCGATGACTGACAGATCAAATTCTCCTGAACTAAGGGTCTCTTGGCTTACGGCTTCCGGCTTAATGGTTGCGGTGAAGGTGGTTCCCTCTCCGTAAATACTGTTTACAGAAATTCCACCTCCCATAAGGCGACACAGGTCCCGGCTTATTGTTAATCCCAAACCCGTTCCCCCAAAATTTTTCGAACTCGAATCGTCTACCTGACTAAAAGCCTCAAAGAGCTTTGGCTGATCATCTTCCCTGATACCACCTCCCGTATCGGATACATGGATACTCAATGTATAGTCTCCAGCTTCATCATAGCACCCTTCAAGTTTAAAGTCGATGCGGCCGTGATCGGTAAATTTGACTGCATTTCCAAGGAGGTTAATCATGATCTGCCGGAGGCGCATTTCATCGGTAGTCACATAGGTGGGTAACTCGGGATCCAACTGGATGGAAAAATCGAGGCCCTTGTTAGCCGCTTTAGGCGCGACCACATCTGCCGCATCTTCAGCACAATCCCTCAATTGAAAAGAGGCAGGGGTAATTTCAATCTTACCCGCTTCCATCTTGGAGAGGTCAAGAATCTCATTGATGATGCCTAAAAGATCATTACCACTTTGCCGGATTGTGCTGGCATATTCTAGCTGTTCCTCGGTCAACTCCGTATCAGAAAGTACTTCTGAAAGTCCGACAATGGCGTTCATCGGTGTTCGAATCTCGTGGCTGATATTGGCCAGAAAGCTGTCCTTTGACCGGTTAGCATTCTCAGCAATTATTTTGGCTTGGAGAAGGGCTTTCTCTTTTTTGCTTCGGTCGATGATTAAAAATGCGCTCAGGGAGATTCCGAAAACTACACTGATTAGGCTGAAATAGGTTATCTTCTTCGCAACTGCTTTCATGTTTTTCTCGGAAGCTGCCTTGATAGTACGAGCATGAAGGTGCATGCTATCCACTAACAGGGTTATTTGATCAGCAGGCTGTCTACTTAGTTTAAATACCTCCTGGTCGACTTGAATGTAGCTAAGGGGATCCTGCGGATTAAAGTTTTTTAGAGCCGCGCGATACTGAACCCCTATCTGTCGATGCGCTTGATTAAGTAATCTGAGGTTGTCCATAGGATACTCCAGAAAGTGTCCCATGCTCAACAACTCAGTCAAGTCAGCTTGAATTGAGGCATCGAACCGCTCGAACTGTTTAACATACAAATCGAACATTTCCGGATCACTCCCGCGCAGAAGCAGGTTTTTCCAATTCTCCATTTGCATGTGGAAATCAATCTCAACCTCCATGGCCAAATGAACGGCATCATCCATTTGATCTCCCTCCAATCCTTGAAGATCCTGCAAATTGGATATGCGGAAAAGACCCCACAAGGCCACACAAAGGACAATACAAAAAGTTAAGACTATCCAGGATACCACATAGGCCGGTGAAAGCCATCGCTTCATGAGAAGCGAAAATTGAGCTCGAATACTTTGAAGAAATTTCATTCTTACGCGTATAAATGGTTTAGAATATGAGTTGAGGATGTGCGGATACCAACTCTTGGAAAATCCTGGAATTCCAAAACCGAGAACTCCTCATATCCCCCAGTTTTACGCTTCTTTAACTTGATGCCTATTCTTTGTGGACATCAAGCAGCGCAAGACTCAAAAAAACATTGAGTCCGAGCGAAAGGCTCCTGTTTAACTAACCTGGGGATTCACAACATTGGGGGGAGATTCACCCTTCAAAAAGGCTTCAATGTTTCCCGCAACCATCATGCCCATCTTGGTTCGTGTACCTATGGTGGCGCTTCCTAAATGGGGAGCCAAAACAACGTTCTCAAGGGGTAATAAGCCCGGTTCAACCTTCGGCTCCTGTTCGTAGACATCGAGTCCAGCTCCGGCGATTTGGTTTTCCTGTAAAGCTGCAACCAGAGCTTTTTCATCCACAACCGGACCACGAGTGGTATTTATCAGGTAGGCTGTGGGCTTCATCAAACTCAGTTCCCTTTCCGCAATAAGATGACGCGTTTCCGGAAACAAAGCCACGTGAAGGGAGATGAAATCGGCTTCTTGCAGCACTTTGTCTTTCGTGGCATACTCTACGCCCAACGCATCCTCCTCAACCGGATCCAGCCGTGTGCGGTTCCAATAAATCACTTTCATCGAAAAACCTTTGGCACGCGGTATCATTGCCTTGCCGATACGTCCTAATCCAATCAGCCCCAGAGTCGCCCCGGTTATGTCGCCACCCAGTAATTGAAGCGGCCCCCAACCAACCCACGCGTCATTACGAATCATTCGATCACCCTCTCCAATTCGGCGCGTGACATTCATAAGCAACGCCCAGGTCATGTCAG
>JAPUIL010000456.1 GCA_027297085.1 Verrucomicrobiota bacterium
CTCGTGGGCGAGGAGATGGCGCCCGGCAGGTGTCGTAGGGCGATACTGATGCGGCGCAAACACGATGTTGCGCCCCACCGTGTAGGCCAGCGCGTGAACCTCTTGAGCCGATTTTCCGGCCCTGGTATCGGTATGTACTCGGACCTGACTGAAGTCATGACCAAAACGCGGCTCCATAAAGTCTCGAACTGACCAATCGAGAGGTTGGCCCCGACCCAGCTAGTGTTTCGTGGACGATGGGAGGTGCTGAGGTTTGTCCCTTGTCGCTGGCTTGCACGCGCTTAGTCTGTAAAACCTCGGGTTTCTGGCTCGGTTGCTTTGTCTGACATTTGGGGCACCCTCCACCACAGGGACAGGCGCGCTGTAGTTGCTGCTTAGGCATTCGCAGCACCTGCTCGGTGATGCGATCTGCCTCCTGCTCGTATATGTCTCCCGGCTGACTGATTTCCAGCTTTGTCTGGATTAATCGACCGAGAAGCCTGATTGCCCAAACAGTTGTGAATATGGGTCCGCCGTGTATGGTTTGCATTTAGTGATGGCCGATTCTTGACAGAAGCGGTTTTCCCAACATAACTATTCTCACGGCTTTTTGATAGTCGCTGCAACTGCATATTATCCATTCATATCTAAGGTAACCAGTCATTTCAAAAAATGACCTTGTCAAATGTCACTGTTGTCTCGAAGTCAAGTCAAGGAGCTATTTTTTTGCACTCACCTTCTTTGGCTCAGCACCCTTCTTTTTCAAATATTTCTGCAACTCATCAGGCAGCGATCGACGACTTAACACTTTATTAATTGCAGTTGAATTTAACTTGGCAAGACGTTTAATCGAAACCGGATCTTGCGAAGGATCTATCTGTTCTGCTATCTTTCCAAGTAGTGCTCGCTCCTTAGGCTTTTTAAGATCGGCATAATTAATGAAAAGTGTCCTTATTAAGGTATCATCAACCTCAAGCAATGGCGGCACAACGGCATCAAAACAGTCATAAAACTTCTTTCGGAACTGGGGAACAATTTCTTCCCAACATTTTTCAGGATTTTCGTGAAAAAACTGGACAAATTCTTTGATTCGTGAGTCATCAGAGTCAAGCACGCCTGCCTTCTTTAAAATTTTCCAAACACGTTTTCTTTGAAGCATAATTATTCCTCCTCAGCAAAAGAATAGACATACCAGTTGACATCCACCGTCTCAGTGCCACCGGGAAGGTTTGTTATCTGTAGGTAGACATCAAAGTTATCTGCGTTTTGGGTCGAACGATATATTAATTGACGTGTTATTTGAGCGATACCTGCACCTTCAACATCTGTAATAGAAATGACAGGCATATAGACCTTAGTTTTGCCTTTCGCGAGTGCTATATCCGCTTCAACAAGAACAAGTCTGGAGCTGTCAGGTGCAATATCGGCTACGCTGCCGTTGTTTACCGTTTGAAGGTTGAGTTTACTTAAGGTCACGGCGTTGTCGGCTAAACCGGAAGTACCTATTAACTGCCCATTGCTGCCGCCGCTGTGGTTATGACCTGCCAAATTAAACAATATTTTACTTTCCTCGATAGCGGCGTCGGTTTTAACTTGATCATTTCCAACCACGTCTGTCATAAGCTCGCCTGCATTGGTTAATGACTCATCTAAGCGTTCTCCCAAGGTGTTTTTATCACCTCTGGCATCTATGATTTCGACATGCAAGGCGGTTAAATTCAGATCAGTTTGTCGTACGTCTAGAATCTGCAATGTATCGATGACCGGTTGGCCGTTTACTCGATTCAAGGTAGCAAGTACATAGAACACATGTCCAGTAGGCGACGCTGGCACGTTTGCCGAGTCTTCTGCAACTCTTACAACCCATTCCCGCTTAAGACGGACACATGTTTCAATACCAATATTCGGGTTTACTAAATGGTCAAAATCATCGTTGCTATCAACTTCTCTTTCCCATACATCCAGATACACCGTATCGATACGTTGACCAGAACTAGGTGTTGTTAAAGGCTGGGCGGGATCAACGCCCCATTCCGTGGCTAATGCAGCGTTGTCGTACAGGGGCTGTTCGGTGTATTTCATGTTACTCTCAATCAGGGCATCCCAGCCCTCAACTAATACACGACCGGCTCCCTCTGCGGTGCCATCACCTCCTTGAATCTCAAAGTCGTTGTTACCGGCAATAGCCAAAATTTTGAAGCCATCATTGCCTTTTGGCACGCCATTGCCGACAAACCATTTGAGAAACGTCTCAACCTCATTTTTTCGAATATCTTCCTGTTCATTCCAATCGGCATCCACCAGTGGTACCCCCTGCTGCAACCTCACACTCACATAGTGTTTTAATTTATCAAAAGTATCTCGCGAAAAATTACCCATCTCTTCTCCTCACTTTTTTGTATTTTTCTGTTATAACTTTGTGGTCAAAAAAACAAACGAACAACCCTGATAAGCGTCGAAGAGGCATCTTTGTGAATAACCGGATGTCGAATGACATCGATCATAAAGTCGGTAGAATCCAATTGGCCAAATAGCCCAAATTCCCTCAGAGGATAAGTATTCCCTGGTGGGATAGGTTCGGGGTAAGCCGGGTTAAGGGTTGCCGTAATCTGCAATCTATGTGTCGGGCCAGCGACCTCGGCCTCATTCTCGTCGAGATAGGCCAATTGCAATTCCGAAACCGGAATGGTTGGCATGAATTTATTTTCCAGAGCTGTTATATTCACAGGATCCGGTGCAGGCGCACCCGTTGTATCCCATTGTTCCAAGCCCTTTCCAACCGCAAGGTACTGAATGCCGTTGGATGATTCATTTTTCATAAATCCGGCCAAGAGAACGCGGCATTTGTCCACGATAGCATTTGAGACCCAGCCACTGTCGTACCTGGTATCGCCCTCCTTCCCTTTAAGGATATCGCGGTAGATGCCTCTGATATTGCTTATCTTTTGCATAGACTTAACCTCCCTCTACTAAATCAGTATGCCAACTCCTAAAAGTGGTTAGGATCGGAATAGTAGTAAAATCTACGGTATGGTGATTAGGAAATTGTGCACTCCATGAATACATGGCAAGCCACTCAACCATATCGTCTTCAAATTGATCGCTCAGGCCCTTATAAGTTTCAGGGATAGTACTATCCAGGAATACCTCTTCAATAAATCGTTGTGGGTCGGCGCTTGCATCCTCGTATGTATAAATATTCTCTTTATAAACGACTGGATTAATAACAAAAACAACCCTAAGCTGAATGGGAAGAAATCGATTTAAAATGCCTTTCACAACTTCCTGATTCCTGGTAATAAGTTTCTGGTCCTCCGTATCGGGGGTTAGAAAGATGCCAACGGTATCGCGAGCATACCAGTCCGTAATTTCTTTTCCAGTGTCGTAACTGTAAGCCAAAATATCATCCAGCTTGGCGTGACTTCCGATTCTGTCTCGATTAAAATCATCGATAACAATGGAACCCGAATAGCGGTCATCATAACTAATCGTTGAGGGATAAATTCCACTATTATAGGAAAGACTTTTGTTTGAGCGATAGAGCAGCCAGGTTTCTCCATCAGCGTTTTGCAAAATTGTAGGGCCTTTCTTGGTAAAATGATCCGTTGTCGCGGCAACTTCCGCCGTCCAATCATCTAACCCTTTGTCAAAATCTTTGTACCATATGTTCCAATTTCCGGTCCGGTTCGAACTCCAAAACACAAGAATGTTGCCTTGTTGATCGAGCTTGACTGCCGGGTCTTTATTTTCATACTTTTGCCCGCTCGGAATCGGGGATAATTCAATCTCGGGATTCCAGGTCGTGTCATTAAAATCCGTACTCGGCTTGGTCTGGTAATAAATATTCCAGCCATCGGGCCCCTTTCGGCTCCAGAATACCCAGATCTTTCGATTCGGCTCGGCGGCATCGAAAAAAACACTCACCGGTTGTCGATCTGCTATTGCGTCGGTCGTAAGTCTTTTGGCCGTATCCCAACTGGCTCCATCGAAAACATTGTACCAAATCTGCCACTTTCCTTCCCGGCGCGAGCTCCAAAATAACCAAATCTTACCATCACTATCCAGGAACGCATTCGGCTCCATTTCTGATTGCGTAACATTCGGGAAACCGGTCCCAAATCCCAGGCTTGCGGCTGAGGTTGAAGCATTGAGATCAATGAGCAACGAAGAGCCTTCTCCAATTGTGTTGGAAGTCAACTGAATGTTATTGCCTGTAGCTGAGGCAGTTAGATCAGGCAAATCTCTCTCGAGCACGGCTATGACTTCTGCAGTGGTGGCGTTGTTAATATCTATGAAATCGGCATCCCAGAATTGAGCGGTTGCCAGCTTGCCGCCATCAATGCTCACTACCAACGTCGAACCATCTGTTAATTGATAAGGCTCACTGCTGTTGTTAATAAGGTTGGCGCTCCCCAGATCGCGACCAACCGAAAGAACCCGCGTTTTAATATTCCAGGTCTCGTTCTCGTAAGAACTCCAGAACAGCCAAATGTGTCCATCATCGGTTTGTAACCCAGTCGGGTATTTATCGATAGAATCGCTTAGGGTTATCCGGTATCCAGGCGACCAACTCCCCTGGTCGTAGATCTTGTAGTAGATGTCAGATTTGTCCCCTCTCTGGGCATGATAAATCAACCACAATCGACCATGGGCGTCGACAAAAGAAGCAGGCGCACCCTCATAGGCGAAATCAACGGAAACAAGCTCCGCATCACTCCAACCTACGTTCACGAGTTTTTGCAACCAAAGAGTTAGCCGTTCGGGATCATTAGCAACAAAAACGTTATGCACGAACTCCTTTATCTGACTATCCCAATTGGTCAGGCGATTCACAAACGCCCTCAGGTTCGCTAAAATCCCAACCGTTTTGTATATTTCGGGCGCCTGTTTGACTTCATTTCTCTGCGCGCTCAACTCCAGGCTGAAATTGATTGGCCATCCGATCCATTTCCCCAACAGGGGTAACAGCCGCCCATCGACTTTCTCCAGGTTATGCAGATCAAGCATGGTCCTGGCAAAGCTATAGATCAAATCGAGCTCCCCACCCGGCAGATCCAGAAGCCGTCTTAATTGTCCTTCCTGGCTGTCATTCTCTGACATGCCATCAGGAATTGTCTTTGGAAGGATTGTATCATAACGGTGATAGATCCCCGGCAGCAGTTTATGCATTTCTGCTGCCAGGTTGTAAGGCGATGTGGCCAGCGCTGAGACACGGTTGTGATTATCAAATATGAATTCAGAAAACCCGTTGTTATATAGGAACAACGTATAGTAATAAACGAGCTCACCTTTCAGATTTTCGTCGACTGCGGACGTGAGCCCCTCACCATAGACATTGAGCACTAAGCCCTCTTTTTTAAGATAATAGATGATCTCCGAATCCGAGATGCGCCATTTACTTCCCGGCACATCTACGGCCAGGGCAGCATCATTAGACAGGACAATCTGATTCCCCAGGAATTTCTGTCGCAATGCAGTAGAAAGAGTTCCGCTGTCCAGATCATTTTGCAAACTTAAATCCATACTAAAAAGAAGCGCAGACCCTTCGGCTACCAAGACACCATCGTCGGGTGACATGGGATACGTTGATTCACGGCGCACGACACGAATTCCGGGATATTCTGCGGGAGTCGGATTGTTCCAGCGCAAATCAATTCGATTACCCTGCGGATGAGGGGCCGCTGTAATATTTTCCAGGCGCATGCTCAATTGCCCCCTATAAGTACCACATTAATGCCACCGGCATACCCGGGATCCTCCCCGGGATCGTCCGGGATTCTGGCAATTTCATTGGCACTTAACTTAATTTTCCCGGTAGGTTCAATATAGCCGGCGTTCTGGCTTTCACGCCGGAATTCAGTGATGTTCACGTATTCAACGGCCGCTAATGCTTCAAGCGCCTCGAAAAATTTGCTGAGATAAATCGTTTGGGCAAAATCTACGTTTTCGAAGGCGAGCAAACTCCCGGCCGCTTCTTTTACCGCCTCATTAACCGCAGCTCTTGAGTAATAACTTTTAACCCCGACCTCGGCGGTCACATAAATTTTGACATAAGTCACATCTTCAATTTCAATAAGGGTGGTCAGCATGCGTTTGTCTTCAAAATAAGCCAGCAAATTTTCGCGAAGCACATCGCTTACATGTCCACCGCCTTCGGGTGCGACAGATAAGTTTACGGTATTCCAACTGGCGGCCTCGGCGCGCACTTTGCCAACTCCCTTAAAATTGAGGGCCAGAGCCTCGTAATCTTCCGATGTCACCGCCCGTTTGAGAGAACGAAACACATTGGGAGCATTTTGCACGGCATTCTCTATGCTTTGTCGTTCTGCACCGCCAGTTGCCGGTGACGGATTAGTGATTTGACCCCCTAAAAGGGCTATCTGCT
>JAPUIL010000457.1 GCA_027297085.1 Verrucomicrobiota bacterium
AATATTGGATCACTTTCCACAACGAATTGGCTGCTGCCATCGAGGTTCGCTGCCGTACCGAAAATACCACTACTCATCCATGGCTGGCCTTTTATCACACTGACACCTTCGTCGTTCCCGTCGAACGAGTAATATCGCACCAAGCCGCGTTTCAAGAAATTGTGATCCGAGGCATTCATGGCCGAGTTTTTCTCCCACACTTTTTGTGAGTCTTGGATATGAACCCTCGCATTTTCCAAAGCGATTTTAGCGTTTGCCAATTGCTTATCTTTTTGATCCAGCATCATAAACTGTTCTTTTGTAGGTGCCGTAACCCAGGGTTCGGAGTTGCCCCACTTGCGAGCCCGGCCCGATTCAGTGATGCTGTTGAAATAAGAAACTAGCTGGTAATACTCCTTGGTGGAAAATGGATCGAATTTGTGGTCATGACACCTCGCACATCCCATGGTGAGTCCCATCCAAACCGTGGAGGTGGTATCCACCCGGTCGACCGCGTTTTCTAACAGAAATTCTTTAAAGACGATACCCGATTCGGAATTGTAGCGGTGGTTGCGGTTGAAGCCGGTGGCAATGATTTGGTCTAAAGACGGATTTGGCAACAGGTCTCCGGCCAGTTGCTCGATGGTAAATTCGTCGAACGGTTTATTCTGGTTGTAGGCATCGATCACCCAGTCGCGCCAACGCCACATGTAGCGAGGACCATCATTCTGATAACCATCGGTATCGGCGTAACGAGCCGCATCAAGCCAGGGTAGCGCCATGGATTCGCCGTAGCGCGGGGATGCGAGCAACCGGTCCACCAACTGCTCATAGGCTCCTGGCTTCGTGTCGGCCAAGAACGCATCCACCTCAGCCGGGGTTGGCGGCAATCCTGTGAGATCCAGGGTCACCCGCCTAATTAAAGTTGTGCCATCCGCTTCAGGAGACGGTTTTAATCCCTCCTCCTCAAGTCGCGTCAAAACAAAGTGATCAATACCGTTTCGAGTCCAGTCAACATCAGCCACGGCAGGAAACTCGGGTCGTTCCACGGGCTCGAATGACCAGTGGTTTTTCCACTCCGCACCTTCTTCGATCCAACGGCGGATCAGGTCCTTTTCATTTGCCGAGAGCGTGTTACTGGAATCAACTGGTGGCATGAGATCATCCTCGTCGTCAGTATAAATCCGCCAGACCATCTCACTCTCATCCTGTTTGCCGGGAACTATCGGATAATACCCGCCTCCCAGATCGGCAAATGCGCCTTCTTTAGTGTCCAAGCGCATTTCGGCCTCGCGCTTGTTTTCGTCTGGCCCATGACATTTAAAACAATTGTCCGACAAAATGGGCCGGATATCGCGGTTAAAGTCTACCTTAGCCATCAGGCCAGGCGATAAAGCGCCGCTCAAAAGGGCAAATAGACAAACTGTTCGTCGAGTATTCAAAGGGTAGTTCTGGACAATATTTGGAAGAAACTGAATAAGGCAGGGAGAATTGGGCAGGATGGTATGTAAAACCTTAGTCCACTCGAACTCAACCCTAATTGATGGCCGCAATGGAGCCCATAAAATGGCTTTAAAAGATTCGGCGGTGTCGGCGGCACCGCTCTACTCTACCGGTTTTTTCGATTAGGATTCTGAGTAAGATCAGGATTTATCACAGGCTGGACACAGCGCTACGATGATTTCTAAACCTTGTGCTCCATTAAAATCTAAGCTATGAATCCGAAATGCATATTCGAATACCCCATTACACAATCTTCGCAGGAATACTATCGATTCTGCTGCTTGGTCCCTTGTTAAACGGACAATCGGACGAGCAGATTGCCAATTACTTCAAAAGAAATCCTCAGGCTGACCTGAACGGTGACGGCAAGCTCACCATTGAAGAGGCGCGAGCCCACCGCCGGCAAACTCGGCAGCCTCAACAAAACAACCGGCAAAGTGAACCTGACCCGACACAAGGCGACAACTTAGCGTCCACATCGCATATTGCGGGCATCAAAATTCCGGAGTCGGTCTCTCCCATAATCGAAGT
Organism: Verrucomicrobiota bacterium; assembly: GCA_027297085.1. Taxonomy (GTDB): domain Bacteria; phylum Verrucomicrobiota; class Verrucomicrobiia; order Opitutales; family UBA2995; genus UBA2995. The sequence continues at coordinate 2,014 of JAPUIL010000457.1, forward strand.
ACCTTTAAGATCCGATGACGGAATTGACCTGAGTTTTGCTTATAGAAAACCACCTGGTGACGGGCCCTACCCAACCATCTTGTTTTTCCATGGTGGAGGAGGTCAGTCGAATCTGAAAGGCCTGAAACAGAACCTGAAAACAGGCGCCGTGCAAACCCGGTTTTTAAAAGAAGGCTTTGCCGTAGTTGCATCAACAAGAAGACCGTATTGGAAAACCAAGGACAATCCAGATAAGGTGGGTTATTTTGACTCCGTGAAGGATGCCAGCTTGGTAATCGAAAAGGCCAAGACTTTGCCGGGCATTGATCCAGAAAATGTAGTGCTCTACGGAGGCAGTGGGGGCGCCATCCTGGCCATTGGTGCCGCGTCGAAAAATGAACTCGCATGCGTAATTGCAGGAGAGCCCGCGACGGTCCTACTGCTGGCCCAAATGACAAGCGCCAAAGAACGGCCAAATTACACGCCCATCATGCAAGACCCATTAAAATTCTACAAAGGAGCTGTTAAAGAAAATACCTTTTCTTTGTTTAAGACTATAAACTGCCCTATCCTTTTGCTCCAGGGGGACACAAAAAACACATTGGACAAAATTAATAACGAGCTACTCATTCCCGAGCTAAAATCACTGAATAAAGATGTCTCGTCTATCAGGTTTCCAGGATTGGGACATGGCTTTTATTGGGGCACCGTGAAAACCGGTGTAAACTTGGAGACGGTGAATCAAATCGTGAGAGATGTAACAGCCTATATCGG
>JAPUIL010000458.1 GCA_027297085.1 Verrucomicrobiota bacterium
CTGATCGAATTATATTTATCGCACCAAGCTTGATGAAAACTAAAAATCAATGGATTCTGGGCCGCATCAAAAACAAGGTTAGTCTGGTGCCATTTGGAGTCGACCTGAACGGAACACTGTCAAACCGGACCGCGGAGATGCAAAACCTGGGTTTAACTAACGATAAATTCCTCATCGGTACAACTGCCTCTATTGTACCCCAAAAGGGTCTTCATTTACTAGTCGAGGCGGTGGCTGAACTGGTTCGCCGCGGGATAAAATTACAATGTTTAATCATCGGTGGAACGCCAGGGTTTGGTCAGGAATATGAACTTGATCTAAAAAGACGGGTCGGCAAACTGAAGTTAGAGCAGCAAGTTCATTTTCTGGGATGGCGCCAGGATGCGGCAGGACTCATCGGAATATTAGATGTTTATGTCCTGCCATCCTTGTCTGAAGGTCTGAGTCGCTCCACAGTCGAAGCGATGTGGATGGAACGTCCAGTGGTAGTAACGGATACCGGCGCTATGGGCGACTTGGTAGATGACGAAGTCGGTCGATTAGTTCCTAAAAATGATGTTGGTGCGTTAGTAGATGCTGTGGAATTCTTTTATCGAAATCCTGAGGTTGCCAGAACATGTGGAAAAGCAGGGTCTGATCGGGTCAGGAGAGAACATTCAATTTCAAATCATGTTAATAAAATGGAAGGAGTTTTTTTATCTTTGATAAAGTAAAGTGCGTAAATCCACCTGTCCTGAAATCAAGGACGGATTAGGTTAATTGTGTAATATTATCCAAGGAAAGGAGAACCAGATGCGTAAAAAAGCGCTTATTACAGGTATTACAGGTCAGGATGGTTCCTATTTAGCGGAGTTTTTGTTAGAAAAGGGCTATGAAGTACATGGAATCGTCCGGCGAGTCGCCCTTGAAGATCCCGTGCACAGGCTTTGGCGAATAAAACATATTTTGGGCGATGCAACGTTGCACGCTGGTTCACTCGAAAGCTATCCAAGTCTTTTCAATATTATTGAAAAGGTGGCGCCGGATGAATGTTATCACCTGGGCGCTCAAAGTTTTGTAAGTTATTCATTTGAGGATTCTTTTTCTACAATAAAAACCAATGTAAATGGTACCCACTATCTTTTATCAGCAATCAAAGAAAGGGCTCCGCAATGCAAGTTCTATTTTGCCGCTACCAGCGAGATGTTTGGTCTGACCAATGAATCACCCCAGAATGAAAATACACGCTTTTACCCTCGTTCACCCTACGGCATTTCCAAGGTTACCGGATACCATTTGGTAAGAAACTATCGTGAGGCGTATGACCTATTCGCCACTAGCGGCATCCTATTTAACCATGAATCTCCGCGTCGAGGGAGTGAATTCGTGACCCGCAAGCTGTCGAGTGGCGTTGCCAGAATTAAGCTTGGTTTAACCAACAGCTTGAAGCTAGGAAACCTTGAAGCTAAACGAGATTGGGGGTTTGCCGGAGACTATGTTAAAGCAATGTGGTTGATGCTGCAAAGTGAAAAGCCTGATGATTTTGTAATTGCTACCTGCAAGACACATACAGTGAACGATTTTGTCAAACAGGCTTTTAGTTACCTCGATTTGGATTGGCAGGATCATGTTGTTGTTGATGAAAAGTTATTCAGACCTTCCGAAGTCTTTGAATTGCGGGGCGACTACCAAAAAGCCAAGCGTGACCTGGGCTGGGAGCCTGAAATTGGTTTTGAGCAATTAGTGAAAATGATGGTAGATGCAGACCTGGCTAGATTACAGGGCCAAAATCAAGGCGTAAAAGTAGTGAACGATTTGATGCCTGCCGACGACGTTTTGCTTACCTCCTGATACCGCGATGAGATCAAAACAGTCTCAGCGACCTATCCGCTATTTGCAGTTGTCAACCGAATCCTTTTCTGCATTTAAATTTCTTGCGCCTCTCTCTCAATACCTGGATCAGACAGGAAGATATGAAGGTAATTTGGCCTGTAATACTGACGGTTTTGCGGATGCACGCTCGTATGCGCAGGAATTAAGAGATTGTGGATTTGTGATCGATCACTTGCCCATTCCGCGAGGCATAGACCCTGCTAGTGATGTGAGAGCGTGTGTCAAGATTACCCGGTATTTACGTAGCAAAAGAATCGACATATTACACACCCACAACTCTAAAGCCGGTATCCTCGGCAGAATTGCAGGGCGGCTTGCCGGGGTTCCTGTCATTGTTCATAGTGCATACGATTACGGACCTTTGATGGATTCCTGGGGAACACCGACCGGAACAGTGTTGGCATTTGCTGAACGCCTGGCAGGCAGATGTTCCGACCGCATACTGTTTATTTCGGAGGATGGTGTGAAAAATTGCCGCGACTGGAATCTAGCGCCGGCAGAAAAGCTGGTCAATGTAGGAGTAGGAATATCCTTTGATGAGTTTGATTCTCGCAAGGTTTCTGAATCTGAGAAGGAACGTTTGCGCAATGAACTGAGAATCCCCAGCTCACAGCGCATCGTCGGGACGCTTGCCCGGTTGACTCCCCATAAAGGTGTTGACACGCTTGTTCAAGCAGCAGCTCTTGTAAACCGGGAAGAACCAGATGTACATTTTCTTGTGGCCGGTGGTGGGCCCGAAGAGGCTGGTCTGCGTAGAATGGCTGACGAATTGGGTCTAAACGGAAATATTTCTTTTACGGGATTCATCAAAGATCAGTCGAAAGTACCCACCCTTTTCTCCCTGATGGATGTGTTTTGGTTGGCCACCCGGCGGGAAGGATTTGGGCTGGTATACACGGAAGCGAATGCCATGGGGGTACCCGTCATTGGCAGCAATATTCCTCCCGTCGATTTTGTGATTGGGGAGAACATAGGGGGACTATTAGCAGACCCTGAATCCCCAAACGATTTCTCGCGGTGCTGTATCAACCTGCTGAGGGATTCAGACTTGAGATCAAAGTTGGGTCAAAATGGATTTAGCCGCGCTAAACGGCTGTTTGATGAAAGACTGACCTACGAAAAAATTGTAGCAGTTTATGATGAACTTCTGGAGTCAAAAGAGATAATCTGAGAATCATATTGTCGATGAAGTCATTATTTTATAGCGCTCGTAAACTCCTGCTCATCTTTGCTGCCGTCTTGGCTTTTTTTGCTAGGGTGCAACAGCCGTTTTGCCAGGATTTTCAGGCTGGATTCTGGCCGGCAGAACATATTGCAATCTTACACGATTTTGGGTACATCTGGTCAGAGAATACCATTTTCAAACCTTACCGCTGGGAAAGAATTGGGTCTCAGTTCAGCAACGATGGAGCTGTGCCAAATTCAGGATTGCAGTGGATTGCACATGACCTGGTAAAGGAGACTCAGGGTAATCAGTTGTTTATCGCCGGCACCACGGATACGCTAAATTTTATCTGGTGGAATGGTGTGCGAATGAATCAGTCTGTTGGGCCGGGTAAGCCTTTTTCGAGTTTCGCGGTAGCTCCTTTTAGTAAACTTACGTTTTGGTTTCGTCAGCGATTAAATGTGCAGCTGTTTTTGCGGGCCACGAATGAGCCAGCCAGCCTGCCCGGGTTTACCGGCCATGCCAGAGATATTCGCCGCTTCGGACTTAACGCAGCTGAATTTGATCATGCGGCCGTTAGCTACCGCAATGATTGGCTGCTGGTTCAGTTCGCCCGCGGCCGCCAGATTTGGGGGTCAACCGAAAGAGAGACTATGATCCTTGCCGCAACGAGTCCTGCGTATGACCACTTCATGTTGGAAGGCCGTTATAAGCGATTAAAGCTGCGCTTTTTTAATGGATTTCTTGAATCGATAACAGATGAAGTGAACATTAATCGTTATTTGGTAGGCCACGGCATCGAATATTCGAATCACCGGAATTTACTTATAGTCCTTTCTGAACTCATTGTATATTCAGGTGAAAACAGGCCTTTCGATATTTCTTTTTTGAACCCGTTAGCTTTCGCGCTTGAAGTGGAGCAAAACAACAGAACCAATAAGGATGTTGGTAGCGGGAGCTCCAACTCCGTGTGGTCCGTCCATGTTGATTGGATGCCCCTTCGCGGCTTGCGTCTTTCGGGAGATCTCACAATCGACGAATTTCAGTTTGATAGAGCTGATCGCCCACAAGGAAGACCGGATGCGACCGCCTACAGCCTACGGGCAAGCTATTCAAGAATTTTGGGCAGAATCCCGGTGACAGTCTTCTCCCAATATACAAGAATCGGTAGCCTGACATTTCGCCATGATTTGGGAGCCAACAATTTTGTATCACGGAACCTGCCGCTTGGTTCAGATATCGGCAGCGATGCTGACCGCTGGCAGTTTGGAACGCAACTGGTTTTTCCAATCAGATTTATCATTTCTGTTAAATACGGCTTTTCAAGGGAAGGTGACAGAAGCCTTTTGCTTGACAAATATGCGTCAATAGAGCGCTTTACAAGTTTTCCTTTTCCAAGCGGGCAGGTTCAGAAGACGCGTTTTCTGGATTGGCGCATCGCTTATCGGCCATTCCGTAACTTCGAGGTTCTTGCATCGGGCCGGTTTTCCCGGGGCACGGGCCGTTTTGATGAAAATAAACAGTATTTAATGTTCTCATTGAA
>JAPUIL010000459.1 GCA_027297085.1 Verrucomicrobiota bacterium
ATGATGGAACAGGCCTGATTCTTGGAAATAATTACCCCGGCACCTTCGGGTTCATTGCTCAGCTCACGGCTAATAAGATGCCGCTCAAACAGAACCTGGCGCTCCAGTTCGGACAGTTCATCAATTCGCAATCCAGTAGGACTTTTTATCTTGGGAATCCTTGCAATAACCTCGAGACACTTCCCCAAAACTTCCTCTTTCTGAGTCTTTTTGGCCCACCCCGGGAAGGGGAATTGAGCCAAATTTCTCGCCAAGCGGATTCGAGTGCTCATGACAATTGGGCACTTTGCAGCCGAACTTTGGGTTAATTCACCGCGGGTATTAAGCAGGGTTCTAATGGACATGAGAGCTCTCATTCTCTTTACTAGCCAGCAACAAGCGGTCTCTTAATTTGGCGGCGTCTTCGTAACGCTCCTCCTTAATCGCCAGCTGCAGTTGCTCTTTAATTTCATTTACCACTTGCCGGGAAGCTTTCCGAACCAAGGTGTTTTCGGGATTTTTCCCAACGTGTTTTATTCCCTTGTGCATATGGCTCAGCATCGGGGCAATCATAAGTGCCAAATTTTCGTAACAACTTGGACACCCGAGTCTTCCGAGTTTCTTATAATCTTCGGGAGTAAATCCGCATTCCTGGCAAACCAAGTCGCTGTGAACGGATTCCAAATCTTCACTTTCAATCCCACCTGCCAATAAATCGGCCAATGAGAATCCGTTCGGATCGGTCACACCCTTCTCCTTCGCGCAGGTTTCACAGAGATCGATTTTGTGAATTTTGCCATTCACAATCTGTGTGAGATGCACAGTGGCGAGTTTAGCGCAAATATCGCAATTGATGGATTCAGCCATGGTTTAAGCCAAGTATGTTAAATTAGTATGGTATATAAAAGTCTTTCATCAACACCAAGCATGAACCATTCCTTCCCGGAATTACTTCAAAGACTCAGTAGGAAGCATATATAATCAGAGAACAGTGGCTCTAAGTTAATTCCAAAAATCCGATCCACGAAATCTGAGGATTATTTTTACAGAAAGGTACCTTCTTTAGCAACCTTCGATCGAAACTCGGTCAGGAACTTTTCGGTCATTTTCCCGGGTGTTCCATCTCCAATAGGCCTTCCGTCCACTTCAACCACGGGAATAACTTCCGCCGCGGTGCCAGTGAGAAAACATTCATCAGCCACCCAAACATCGTAACGGGTGAGGTTTTCCTCCTTAACAGGAACCCCAAGGTCATCGGCAATTTCCAATACGGCCTGGCGTGTGACACCTTTCAGAGCTCCAGCAGAGAATGGAGGCGTCCAAACTGTTCCCTTATGGCAAATAAACACATTATCGCCCGTACATTCGGCAATATAGCCCTGATCATTTAACATGAGCGCTTCGATATAACCCAGCCGATCGGCCTCCATTTTGGCCATGATATTGTTCAGGTAATTCAGGGACTTTACTCCGGGACTCAGCGCCGCCGCATTTACCCGGCGAGTAGGCACCGTTATGATCTTCAGACCATTCTCGTAGTACTCAGGTGGATAAAGCCACAAACGATCTGCAATTACTATGAGACTGGGCACAGTACATGTCTTCGGAGACAACCCCAAGCTGCCCTTGCCGCGGGTAACAACCAAACGGATGTAGCCATCGGTGAGTCCATTAAGTCGGCAGGCCTCACAGACAATGTCAGAAAGCTCCTGGCGCGACCAAGGCATGGACAGCAATATCGCCTTGGCGGAATATTCCAACCGCTCGAGGTGTTCTTCCAGTTTAAAAACGCAACCCTTGTAGAGGCGGATTCCTTCAAATATTCCATCACCGTACAATAACCCGTGATCGAAGACCGAAATTTTGGCGTCTTCCTGATCTAAAAACTGGCCATCAACGTAAACTTTCATAATCGAAGTCCGACATCCAACACAGGAGGAGCTTTCAAGCGCAAGTACTATTTATAGAGGATAAAACAATGTGGAATGAGCCTCCACCTTGGCCGGCCCAAAACCGAATATTTGGATACAGTTCAGTTCAGATCTTCAATTCACGAAAACAGAGGTCTGGAGTACCCATTCGGCAAATTGCCGGAAAAACCGCGTCCGATGCTCCGTATCCGAATCTAGACTACGATTTGCTTGAGGATAAAAACTACACTCAACAAACACTCCGACGTATCTCAAATAAGAAAACTTAGTAGCGGTAGCGCTCAGGCTTGAAAGGTCCAGCGACTGGAAGACCAAGATAATCTGCTTGAACATCGGAAAGCTTGGTCAACTTTATCCCCAACTTATCGAGGTGCAAACGAGCCACCTTTTCATCCAAAGATTTTGGAAGGACGTATACCTTGTTCTCGTATTTGTCTGGGTTTTGGAAAAGTTCGATCTGAGCCAAAACCTGATTGGAAAAACTTGCACTCATCACAAAGCTCGGGTGACCGGTCGCACATCCCAGATTGAGTAATCGACCTTCGGCCAGAATGACGATGCGTTTGCCATCGGGATACACAACTTGATCCACCTGTGGTTTGATGTTGATCACATTAATCGAAGGATCGTTGAAGACGGAAGCTACATCGATCTCCAAATCGAAGTGGCCGATGTTGCCCACAATCGTCATGTCTTTCATCGCATCCAGGTGTTCGCGGCGAATGATGTCGCGGCAGCCCGTGGTGGTAATAAATATATCTCCAATTGGAGCGGCATCTTCCATGGTGGTAACTTCGAAACCTTCCATCGAAGCCTGCAGAGCACAGATAGGATCGATCTCGGTGATGATGACCCTAGCACCTTGTCCGGCCAGCGCTTGAGCACAGCCCTTACCCACATCACCATACCCGGCAACCACGGCAACTTTACCAGCTATCATCACATCGGTTGCGCGTTTGATTCCGTCGAGAAGACTTTCCCGGCAGCCATAAATATTGTCGAACTTCGACTTGGTGCAGGAATCATTTACATTGAGAGCCGGGCAACCTAATTCACCGCGCTCTTCCATTTGGTAAAGGCGGTGAACACCGGTAGTCGTCTCTTCGGATAGACCACGGATCTCTTTAAGCATTTCAGGAAACTCGTTATGCACGATAGCAGTAAGGTCACCTCCGTCATCGAGCAAGATGTGTGGTCCAGAACCATCTGGCCAGCGTAGGGTTTGACGAATACACCAGTCGTATTCCTCTTCCGATTCGCCCTTCCAGGCAAATATTGGAGTGCCGGCAGCAGCTACGGCAGCAGCGGCCGGATCTTCAGTAGAGAAAATATTACAAGACGACCAGCGCACAGAAGCACCCAGGGCTTGTAGTGTTTCAATCAATACCGCCGTTTGAGTCGTCATGTGCAGACAACCGGTAATCCGGGCACCTTTCAACGGCTTGTCCTGGCCGTATTCTTCACGCAGAGCCATAAGACCGGGCATCTCAGGCTCGGCCATATCAATCACTCTACGTCCCAACTCTGCCTGGGAAATATCTTTAACTTTATAATCGGGTTGTACTTCAGTTTGTGTGTTCATGGTAAATCAGGATATGTTTTTCAAAATGTCTTCGACTTTGTTGGTTTGCTCCCAAGGAAGGTCCTCTTTTCCAAAATGTCCATAATGGGTGGTGCTACGATAAATTGGGCGCAAGAGATCAAGTTGGGAAATGATGTCAGCCGGTTTGAAGCTGAAGCATTTGTGAACAGCTTCTACCAACGCCTCGTCCGGAACTTTTCCGGTGCCAAATGTTTCAAGCGTCATGCTCACTGGAAGCGGGTGACCTATGGCGTATGCAGCCTGCAATTCCACGCAGGTAGCCAACTCGGCGGCAATAATATTTTTGGCAACCCAACGTGCCATATAGGCCGCTGAACGATCTACTTTGGAAGGGTCTTTTCCTGAGAAAGCGCCTCCACCATGACGACCCCAACCACCGTAGGTATCCACGATAATCTTACGACCTGTCAGTCCGGCATCTCCCGCTGGGCCACCTTCAACAAAACGTCCGGTGGGGTTGATTAAGTATTGAGTGTCATCAGTCAGGAATTCAGTTGGAAGTACTGGCTTGATGACATTTTCGATTACAAAGTTCTGGATAAAATCGTGGTCTACGTCGGCAGTATGTTGGGTAGAAACAACCACCGCTGTAATTTCACTCAGCTTGTCATTCTTGTAGGCTACAGATACCTGTGACTTACAATCCGGGCGCAGCCAGCCACCCGCTTCCGTGCGACGGACTTCAGCCAACTTACGGTTTACCAGGTGAGAATACATGATGGCCGCGGGCATGAGCTCGTCCGTCTCATCGCAGGCGTAACCAAACATGATTCCTTGGTCACCTGCACCTTGCTCAGCTGTTTCCTTACCTTCAGCCGCAGCGGCATCTACACCCTGTGCGATGTCGTGAGACTGTCTGGTGAGGACATTCGTAATTAAAACCTTGTCCGCATGAAACACATCGTCGTCATTCACGTAACCAATTTCAGTAATGGCCTGGCGGACGATTTTCTCATAATCAAGGGTAGCTTTGGTGGTAATTTCACCAGCCAGAAATACGCAGTTACTCTTTACTAAAGTCTCACAAGCAACCCGACTGGAGGGATCCTGCTCAAAACACGCGTCAAGCACACTGTCTGAGATATAATCCGCTACTTTGTCTGGGTGTCCTTCGCCGACTGATTCCGAGGAAAAAATAAAATCTTTACTCATAGAGTGCCCAATTAGGTGAAATTTTCGCCTAGGAGCAAGTAAAATATCAACATATCAGGATATAATGATATGTTTTATAGTCCTTTGCCTTAAATATAGAAAAGGAGCGCCCTACCCCAGGACGCGTTTTAATTTCCTCAAACACCTTTATTAAATCTAAAGATTAGTAGCTGCTGATCAGAAGTTCCCGCAAAAAGATCATCTCCTTTGGCAAGCGATCAAACAACTGGAGGAAAAGTTCCTCGTGACTAAGAGTTTGAAATTTCATTTTGTCCCGGTCGATGGCCATGAGCTCATTCCACTCTTCTTCAGTAAAATCAAGGCCCCTCCAGTCAATATCATCATAATGAGGCATCCAGCCAATGGGTGATTCAAAAGCACGAGTATGTCCGGCTGTCCGGTCTACTATCCATCTTAGAACTCGCATGTTTTGACCAAATCCGGGCCACAACCATTTGCCATCGGGACTTTTGCGAAACCAATTCACGTGAAAGATTCTTGGTGGCTCTTTGAGCTGCCTGCCCATCTTCAACCAATGGTGGAAGTAATCTCCCATATGGTAACCTATAAAAGGTAGCATGGCCATGGGGTCGCGACGAAGATTTCCTACCGTCCCTTCAGCCGCCGCTGTCAGCTCTGAACCCATAGTGGCACCCAAGTATACTCCGTGCGCCCAATTAAATGCCTGAAACACAAGGGGTACGTCGTTCATGCGTCGACCGCCGAAAATAAAGGCTGAGATTTTTACCCCATTCGGATCTTCCCAAGCTGGATCAATTGTTGGACAAAGTGCCGCCGGAGCCGTGAACCTCGCGTTCGGGTGAGCTGATGGAGTCTCACTCCCAGGCGTCCAGTCCTTGCCTTTCCAGTCAATCAAATGGTCTGGAACTTCCTTTGTCATTCCTTCCCACCAGATGTCTCCATCGTCTGTGAGTGCACAATTAGTAAAGATCGCATCTTTCGAACAAGAGGCCATGGCATTGGCGTTTGTCAGGTTGGACGTTCCCGGAGCTACTCCGAAAAATCCCGCTTCCGGATTAATCGCATAAAGATGTCCATCTTCACCCGGTTTGATCCAAGCAATATCGTCTCCGATCGTGGTCACCTCATAGCCCTCCATTTCTACGGGAGGTTGCAACATGGCGAAATTAGTTTTTCCACAGGCGCTTGGAAAAGCCGCCGCCACATAAGTTTTCTTACCATCAGGCTCCTTAACGCCCAAAATCAGCATGTGCTCAGCTAACCAGCCTTCATCACGTGCCATGGCAGAGGCGATCCGAAGCGCGAAACATTTTTTACCCAGGAGCGCATTGCCTCCATAACCACTGCCATAGGACCAAATGAGGCGTTCTTCCGGAAAATGTACGATATGCGTATCTTCCGGATTACAAGGCCATTGCACATCGTCTTCAGGGGAAAGAATTGGTTTACCAACCGAGTGTAAACAGGGAACAAAAAATCCATCATCGCCCAGAACCTCTAAAACCTTGGCCCCAATCCGTGTCATGATACGCATGTTGCAGACCACATAGGCTGAATCCGATATTTCCACACCGATTTGGGAAATTGGCGACCCAATAGGACCCATACTGAAAGGGATAACATACAGGGTCCGCCCGCGCATGCATCCATCGTAGAGCCCGCGCAATTTTTCCTTCATGACCTGTGGATCCTCCCAATTATTCGTTGGACCCGCATCATCAGGATTTACGGAGCAAATGAAAGTTCGCTTCTCAACTCGGGCAACATCCCGCGGATCAGAACGAAACAGAAAGCTATTCGGGCGTTTCTCTTCGTTTAGTTTAATTGCGACTCCAGATTCGACCATCTGGGCCATTAGAGTGTCGTACTCTTCCTGAGACCCATCGGCCCAAAAAACCGATTTGGGCTTACAAAGCGCTATTGTTTCTTCTACCCATTTTAATAGGCGTCGGTGCGTGGTGGGAGCATTCATTGTTATGATTAACTTTTCTAATAATAATTTTGTTTACCATTAGCAATTTAAATGGTATAGCAAGTCGGGATTCAATTTCTAAGAGGCGCAACAATCTCTTCAGCACCATTTAGGAACCTTCTTCGCCCCGGGTGGATCCCAAAAAAATGAGCCCCGGAAGTTAAACTTCCGAGGCTACATAGGGATGGGTCTTGGGAGGAGAAAATTGTTAAATAGAAGTCGAAGTAAGAGCTGTAAGCACTGCAGATTTTAGACCTATAGCATTATCGACTAAATGTGCCAAGTCCGAAGTCCCAAAATTCAAAGAATTAGCGTCAGGATTAATCTTTAAATCAGCGGGAGAGGCCTAACGGGAATGGCACTGCTAAGTTAGGGCGGCTTTGGGCGACTCTGCGGTCCGTTCCTTTCGAGTGGGTCAAACCTTCAATCCCGCATCCCTTCGACAAGCTCATGGCAGGTGGCATGCATCAGCCGTCGCCTTGACAGGCTACGGCCAGACACGCGATTGCAAGGAATGACCCCGACGCCGGCCTTGCTTCGATAATTTATCAATAAACTGCTTAGCAGTGCCATTCAGGCGTAAAGGATTTTCCAATAAGAAG
>JAPUIL010000046.1 GCA_027297085.1 Verrucomicrobiota bacterium
TTCTGTCTCATGTTCAATGCTTTCGATGAAATAGTCCCTCGAGAAGTTCTCCACAAGGTGTACAAGCGAATGATCCGCGATTGAGAGCGCAAAGTAGGTATTGAACTGTATGCGTTCATGCGTCCTCTTTACCCTCCTGGAACGTAGCCAAGCTCTGATCCGGTACATCCGGGGTATTTCATGTCCCGGCAGGGCAAAAGGGTAGGTGAAGTAGAGCTTGTCGCGAAGGTTTGTCAATGACGACAGTAGCGTTGCCTTAAGTCGGCTGTACGAAAAATAAATTTGCTGGATGCCGTCTATGGAACCTGATACAGACGCTAGTGCTTCCAAATCGTCGTCCTCAAGCCACAGCACGAGTATTGAAGGCTGTCCGTTTTTTAACAGGTTCTCCCAGAATGCGGACGTGAGAGCTTGGGTACCTTCGATCAACTGGTCCTGTACGTGCGTTATTCCGTAGTCTTGAAGTACCCGCTGTAGTGCCCGGGCAGGGACGTAACTGCTCTCTACGTCTCGATACACTTGAACAATTCGCGTTGTGCTAACGAGCTCCGACTGATTATGCAGGTGCCGAGCGAGGGCTTCTGCCTCTACGGTCAAGCCTTTGAAAAAATAAAGCGAATACGCGCTAGTCCGCAATACGACCGGCAGATCGGTATTCGGGAAAAGGCAGGGCACCTCAGCCCACTCACAAAAATCGTGTACTGGTTGCCAAGTCCCCGCGCCGATGCCGCTAAGCAGTGCAAACACAGGCTGTTCTCGGTAGTATTTCTCAAGCTGATCCCGCCATGTTTTTGGAGGTCCTTTAAGTTCCCACACGTGGAGAACCCACTCCCGGTATGTCCCATGGAAATCGTCCTTGTACCAGGGAGAATAGCCAGGTCGTTGCAATCGCGCTTGTGTATCGGTGTTCTTCCAGCGGAAATAGGCATCTATCACATCGCGCATCGCCACCCGCTTGCCGGGGTCTGCCCCTTCTGTGACAACGGTGGCGAAATGGATTTCAGAATTAGTCACACCAGGCGCATGGGCGGAAGACAGAGATTTAAGGTAGGCTAAAAGATGCCCCATGTCCTCGTCACTAAGCAGATAGCGAGGCATCAATAGCTCGAGTTCATGGTTGGTGGAATCCTTGCCTTCGCGGATGGAGATGGCCAGGGTCTGGTCCGTATACGCCGGGCGCATCCGCCCGTCCCGCACTCGCGCACGGAGACGATTCGGCTGAACTTCCTGATACAGCTTTCTAAACATATCCACCCGCCGCAACTGCCTGTCTTGGTACAGCAACGGTCCGGTCACGGGCGGTACATATACGGTTTCCTCGCTTGAGCCGAATCCACTCCTGCGGTGGCAAGTGGCACAACTGAACTGTGTCCCTTCGACCAGTATATCACCTGCTACTTTGGCGCGAATCGGTTCACCGGATGGTAGAATACCTTCGCGATAAATGCGCTTGCCTAGTTGAATGCTCGACTTGGCGCAAAGGTTGGAAGTTGCAGACAGAATTAGGATGGTGAATAAACCGATGACGAAGACCCACTTCAACGGGAAACAGTTGAGAACGCTTAAGTCTGTGTGTTGGGAGGAAGTCATTGTGAGATTACCTTGTGGTATTCAGCAACCAGTTGACTCGCACTCATTAACCCATCGAGTCGTACCCAAGGCGCGTGAGGTGAAGCACGGAGATAAGTGTACGGTTCGTGTCGCATTTTGTTGCCCCGGTAAACGCCGAAGGCTTTCTGGACCGTGACAATGTCCTCTAGCGTTCCGGTCAAGAACTGCCACTGAGGCTTGGCCTTGAACTTCTGGGCGTATTCTCGAAGCCGTGCAGGCGTGTCGTGCTCCGGATCGATGGAAATAGAAATCATTCGGAGCCGATCCAGATCTGCGCCAAATTTGTCCTGAGCCGTCGAGAAGGTTGCGCTCATCACGGGGCAGATGGTCGGACAGGTTGTAAAGATAAACTGCATCAGGACGGGACCTTCATAATTCAACGCTGAGACTAAGGGTACTTCAGTGCCAGTCATGTCTACCAGCGTTACCTTCGGTGGGGTGTAGGCAACAATCGAACGTGAGTAACGTTTCGGTGCAATCGTCTGCTGATGACCCTTATGTTCTTGATTAGCAGACTGCTGTTTCGCATCGGTATCTCTTGCTTTGCAGGCAGGAAAAAGGATGAACGCGGCCAAAAAAAGGACTGGTAACACAATGTTAGAAAACCTTACATGGAATGTAGACATAATCCCCATGATATTTACCTTGTTGTTTATTGAAAGGTTTAGATGGATTTCTTACTTTTCCGTTTTTTCTCTCTCGGTCCCACGTCGTTATTCGATCTTAATTTTGTCAAAGTATTCCGGTATGTATTTATCGAGTAATTCATCAATAGCGAGTGCTCTGGGTACGTAAATGAATGGGCGTCTGGGATAAATTCTGTCATTTACCCAGTGCTCAGACCAACATGTTGTCGTCTTAATAAAACTTTTGGCAAATCCTTTCTCTTTTGCGAGACGATACTCTCCTTCGATCTCCAAACATCCATTCATACAGATATCGACATAGGATTGTACAATCGGGTATTGAGGACATGCAAGATCGATGTTTTCCTTCTCGCTGAGATATACATATATTTTCCCTTTGGGAACTGACCCGCCATCCAACATCGCAATACTTTCGGGAGGCAATTTATGTCTAAAATACCCGCTTTCCCTATGATCAGTCTTCTTGATATCTTCCACAGGATAAATGACACCATTGCAAGTTGCTTTTTCGCATAACTTTGCGCCCAAATAGGTGGTAGTGAAACCAATGGGGTCTTGACTCTGTGATACCAGCCTCGTGTGACACCTTTAACAATTGCTGGATAGGCACTGACTGCTTGCGGATTTGTACGAGTCCGAGATTCTCTTTCCATAAGTGAACCATATCCGAAGACATATTGATCGCACATACTTTTCCCCTAGGCTCTGTTGATCCAACTACCATTTCCGGAGTTCGTCAACACGCTCTGTTGACGAATTCGATAAAATCCGCTTGTAGCCTAAGTTTCTAACTTGGCCTCAAGCATCGAACCAGGATAGAATCCTGGGCTACCATTGGATCCGCCAAATAATTCGTCAACACGCCCTAGTCATTAGAGTGCTGTAGGAGCAGAATATCTTTCGCGTTATCCATTGAAAGAATTCGACTCCTACAACGGGTTACTTATTTCAGCCGTGATGTTTAGTGAATCGAGTATATTGCCACATCGTGATGTATCGGGTCATATTGATAGAACCTCAACCGCCGAGATGGCTCATAATTATACTTTATATGAAACTTGCGCATAACAGGTTGGGATGGTTTCGCTGGGTCCGCGGCCGGTATGAAGACTGGCGGCTTATTATTTGGCGTCCAATGTGCGCGACCGAAAGTAAACCAACAACCTGACCCGGCTACTTTGGTGGAGGATTTAAACTGGTTCTCCCAGCCTCGACCACCGCCAAAGTCAACATTTTGATAACCATGCACAAAATAGTCGCCATTGTATATCGTCACCTTGAGTTCAGCGTTATTTTTGCTTTTATCCTCGTCAGTTGTGTAACGTAGCTTCCAATCTTCCCAACGAGTCCAGCCGCCCTTTGTCAATTCACCGTAGATGGTGTTATTCGCATACAGGATGGTGATATCTGAGTCAGGATCGACCTTCACGCCGGCTGGTAACTCCGTGCGATCATACCAATCTCTGAACGCCGCTTGTGCCTGCAAAGTGAGTTTCAACACGTTGGGCCAGTTCGGCTTCTTGGCCTCGTCTTTCGCCTTCCGCATGGCATTCCACATGCGCT